>NZ_CP142146.1:1500000-1800000 GCF_035918315.1 Vagococcus jeotgali
TTTAAAAGGAATATCTTTTTTAGTTAATTGATTGTATATATAAATAAAAGAATTATATGCCTGATGTTTAATAGAATAGTCAATAGTCGAAATATGCATCAAACGACCTATATCTGTATTATCAAACCCCATCATCGCAATATCCCTTGGTGAATCATATCCCATTAATTGAATAGCAGATAAAAATTGAGCAGCAATATAATCAGAGTAAAAGATTAGAGCATCAATCTCTTCTTTTTTATCGATCCACTCTTGTGCTAAATACTGACCACCTTCATATAAAGGGAGTTTTGTTATAATCCAGTCTTGATTAATATCAACCTTCTTCTCCAAATAAAAATCATTAATCGCCTGTAGCCTAGCTTGGGTGTTTAAATTAGCACCATGTCCAACCACATGTCCAATTTTTTGATACCCTTTATTATATAAATAATTCAAGGACTCATAATAACCATCATAATGGTCAAAGTACGGAGAATAAATTTTTTTTGAGTCTCTTCTATGCCAAGTAGCTAGTGGGCCATATTGAGCGAAATCTTCAATCACAGACCAGTCATTTGTTCTAGTAAAAATGAACACTCCATCAATTTGTTTAAACTTCATCATCTCTAAAATCTCAATCTCTTTTTCTCTATCACCATCTGTAAAATATAAATTAATAAAATAGCCATATTTTTTGGCAACTTCAACAAACTCTCTTAAAAAAATCTGCATAGAGTCAATATAGACTTGAGAAACAAAACCAATTGTTCTCGTTTTTCCGGCCTGAAATTGTCTAGCTAATATATTAGGATAATATTCTAACTCATGCATGGCTTTAATGACTTTTGTTTCCGTCTCTTTACTAACATAACCATTTTTAGTGATAACCCTTGATACTGTTGACTTTGATACACCTGCTAACTTTGCTACATCAATAATAGTTGCCATATTATCACCTCTAATTTATTTTACCATAAGTTTATCCTTGACGTGGGAACATTCCCATACATTAGAATGATTTATATATATTAAAGGAGGAAATATTCATGAGTAGAGATGCACTAAAGATTGTAACTATTGGCGGTGGTTCTAGCTATACACCAGAATTAATTGAAGGTTATATCAAACGTAAAGATGAATTACCTATTAAAGAGATTTGGTTAGTGGATATTGAAGAAGGACAAGAAAAATTAAATATTGTCGGGGAAATGGCAAAACGTATGGTCAAAGCTGCTGGACTTGACTGGGAAGTTCACTTAACTTTGGATAGACGTGCTGCCTTAAAAGATGCTGATTATGTCTCAACACAATTTCGTGTTGGACTACTTGAGGCTCGGATTAAAGATGAGCGAATTCCTTTATCTCATGGCGTGTTAGGTCAAGAAACAAATGGTGCTGGCGGTATTTTCAAAGCATTTAGAACCATTCCAGTAATCCTTTCAATTATTGAAGATATGAAAGAATTATGCCCTGATGCCTGGTTAGTTAACTTTACTAACCCAGCTGGTATGGTCACAGAAGCTGCGATTAAATATGGGGGATGGAAAAAGACTGTTGGTTTATGTAATGTACCCATTGGCCATAGAAAACAAGCAGCTGAGGCTTTAAATATTCCTGAAGATGACTTATTCTTTAAATTTGCTGGGATTAATCACTTCCACTGGCATAGAGTCTGGGATAAAGAAGGTAATGAGCGAACACAAGAATTAATTGATCTTATTTATGGACCTAAAACAGAACAAACCAGTCATCTAAAAAATATTTGGGATGCACCATTTCATTATGAACAATTAAAAGACTTAGGTATGCTACCTTGTGGCTATCACCGTTATTATTATATTGAAGATGAGATGCTAAAACATTCTATTGAGGAGTTTGAACGAGGAGAAACTCGTGCTCAAGTTGTTAAGGAAACAGAAACAACATTATTTGAACTCTATAAAGATCCAAACTTAGACTATAAACCAAAAGAATTAGAACAACGTGGTGGGACACATTATAGTGATGCTGCATGTGAATTAATCGCTTCAATCCACAATGACAAACGAACTGATATGGTAGTATCCACTCAAAATAATGGGGTTATTACTGATTTACCATATGACTGTGTGGTTGAAGTATCTGGACCTGTCACAGCCCATGGTCAAGAACCCTACAACTGGGGAGCTTTCCCACCTGGTGCTCGTGGTATCTTACAAAGTATGAAAGGTATGGAAGAAACTGTTATTAAAGCAGCAGTAACAGGTGATTACGGCGCAGCTCTTCATGCCTTTACAATCAATCCTTTAATTCCTGGCGGGGTTATGTCAAAAATATTGCTTGATGAGTTATTAATTGCTCATAAAGATTACTTACCACAATTTGAAGAATCAATTACTCTAATTGAAGAAACACAACCAGATACAGTGGCTTATGTGACTGAATTGATGACATCTAATTAGTCATGAAATAAATAAAGTATGGCAACATTAAAAATAGCGACCTCCAAAAAAATGATTTTTGGAGGTCGCTTTATTTCATCTTTATTTTTTAAATCTATGTAATTATCTGTCAGTCTAAATCGGTATATGTCTTATAATTCTCTGACCCATTCAATGCAATAATTTGAATATCATTTTGGTACCTATTAGATAACTTCAACAATTATCATTCTTCTAATTCAAAACAGTTAATAATGTCGTTGATGTATTTGCCTCAATATCATCTTGAACAATGATATCTAAATAGTCTTGTTTATTTGTCACAATGATAGGCGTTTGAACACTGTAACCAGCATCTTTTATCAAATCAATATCAAACGTTACTAATTTTTCACCTTTTGTTACTTTATCTCCTTGCTTAACAAAAGACTTGAAACCTTTGCCATCTAATTGAACTGTATCAAGACCAATATGAATTAGTAGCTCTAAACCATCATCTGAAATCAAACCTATGGCATGTTTTGTTGGGAATAAAGTCATAACAGTACCATTAAACGGTGCCACAACTTCACCTTTTGTAGGTTCAATCACAACACCTTCACCCATAACTCCTTCTGCAAAAGCTTTATCTTCTGCTTTACTTAAAGGTAGTACATGACCTTCAACAGGCGAAGTTAAAGTTTCTTTTAATACTTCTTTTTCCTCTCCAGGTTTACTATCAATAACAATTGAGTCATCTGTCCAGAAGAAATAAGTTAAAAGGAAACCAATAGCTGAGGATACAACAATAACAATCAGCGAGTACAACATACCGCTAGCATTACCATCTGGAGAAATGAAATTCATAATTCCAAAAATACCTAAACCACCCATAATATAACCCTTTACGTTAAATAACATCATAAGTAACCCACCAACACCTGCTCCAACTAATGAAAAGTAAAACGGTTTTTTCTTAGGTAGAGTTAAACCATAAATAGCTGGTTCAGTCACTCCAAAAAAGCCTGAAATAGCAGCTGGAATAACTAAACTTTTTAGTTTTGGATCATTTAATTTAAAATACATCGCAACAACCACTGCCGTTTGAGCAAAACTTGCTCCAAATGTAGGGGCTAAAATTTGACTTTCTTTATTCATCGCCATTTGCATAATCGCTAGTGGAATAACACTCCAGTGAAGTCCAAAAATAACTAACACTTGCCATAAAGTACCAAGTAACAGACCGTATAATATAGGGGAGAATCCCATTACTGCAAGGAATCCATCACTTAATAGATTTGTTAAAATATTAATAATTGGTCCGATAACTAAAAACCCAACTGGTAAAGAAATAAGTAATACAAAGAAGGGAACGAAAAAATTTTGAACCACTTCTGGAACAAACTTTTTAGCATATTTTTGAACTTTCCCAGCAAAAGCCACAATAAAGATAACAGGTATCACTGTGCTAACATAACTTCCTGTTACCCAAGGTATACCTAGGAAAGTCGTGTATGCTTCTGCACCAAAAACATTTATAGGATTACCTGCATTTCCTGCGGCTTCTAAACTAGCTATAATCGAGGATGTTTGAATAGTTGGATAAACTAAACTGGCACCAATTAACATCCCAACCATTGGCTGAACATTAAACTTCTTAGAAGATGTGTAACCAATTATGATTGGCATAAAGTAAAATACCGAATCCCCAATAGCATTTAACATCATATAAGTACCACTGTCCATGGTGTAATTCATAGTTAGAATAACGGTTCCTAAAAAGACAAGTAACGCATTTAAACCCTTAATCATACCTGCAGCTGCCATAGCTCCAAGGAATGGTTGGAAAACCCCACTAATGATATCAATTAGTCTATTAAATAAAGACATCTTCTCGTCTTCTTCAATAACAGTATGCTCAGATAACCCAGCAATTTCTACAACATCCGCATAAACATCAGGTACATGGTTACCAATAACAACTTGGTATTGACCACCACTTTTCATGACAGTTACGACTCCGTCCATATTCTTTAGTACGTCATCATTTGCTTTTGACTCATCTTTTAACTTAAATCGTAATCTCGTAATACAATGAGTTAACCCATTGATATTTTCCTTACCGCCCACTTCTTTTACTATTTTTTCTGCTAATTCATAATATTTACCCATTATAAAATCCTCCATCTCTTTTTTATGAAGGTTTGGCCAACTTAATGTTACCATCCACTAATTATTTTTAAGTATTATTTTTAACTAATTTTGCGATATGTATTGTTAAATAAAACCTCTCTTGATCAGTTAACTGGTATTCATAACTCACATATAGAAACTCACTTATTTTATCAACACACACATTCTCATTATGATATTTTCTTTGTAATAAATTAAATAATTCCTCATCTGGTTTTTCAATGTATGTTTCTTGGTTCAAAACTCGGTAGCAAAAATACTTTAAATGTGTGATAAAACGATCATAAAAAATAGTGTTGACATCTATTTCTTGTTTGAAGTGATAGGTGATAATACTTGTAATACTTGACATAAGTTCTGTCAACTCTGTCATATCTTTGCTGTCATCTGCCATTTCTGAATTTACGATATGTAGAGCAATAAACCCTGCTTCTTCTTCTGATAACTGAATATTTAACTCCTTATTAACCATGTCTAACCCTTTTTTTCCAATTTCATACTCTTTAGTGAAAAAACGTTTAATGTCCCACTGTAAGATATTCTTAATAAATATTCCTTTTTTCTCTCGTTCAATCGCTGAGTTTAAATGATCCATCAAAAAAAAGTAAACTGAATCATTTAATTCTTTATTTAATTCTAACTCTGCCATCTTGATAATTTGATCAACTACTTCAATAATCTCAATGGGTATTTGTTCTACTAAATCCAATACTTTTGTATGTGGATTATCCGTTGTTAGTTTGAAAACTTGTGTTACTCTATCATTATCAATTGTTTCCCCAATTTTTTTCTTAAACGCAATACCTCGTCCAGTAACAATTTGCTCCACTCCTTGATTATTTAAAGTAACAATTACATTATTATTTAAAATCTTCACTATTTCCATTTTATCCCCCCCTTTTTTAACAAATAAAAAACCCGATTTTATCAAGGTACACTCTCGTGCCTTAATAAAACCAGGTTTAGCCAACTTAATGTTACCATCCTATGCGTTTAATTACACCAAATATAACAATAAAAAAAGACGATGTCAACGCTTTCTAATTATTATATCATGTTAAATATTATAACTTAAAAATAGAGGGATAATCTTAGTCACCTCCCTATATTCCAAAGAAATTAGTTGTTTTCTAAATCTTGACCATTTGTAGCAATCACTTTTTTGTACCAATCAAATGATTTTTTCTTAGAACGTTTTAGTGTACCATTACCTTCGTTATCACGGTCGACATAAATAAATCCGTAACGTTTTTTCATCTCACCAGTACCTGCACTTACTAAATCGATACATCCCCAAGACGTATAACCCATTAAGTCAACCCCGTCTAACTCAACAGCATCACGCATCGCTTCAATATGAGCTGCTAGATACTCAATACGGTAATCATCTGCTACATAACCATTCTCATCAGGTGTATCTACAGCACCTAAGCCATTTTCTACAATAAATAGAGGCTTTTGATAACGATCATATAAATCATTCATTGTGATTCTAAGTCCTAATGGGTCAATTTGCCAACCCCACTCACTTGCTGGTAGGTAAGGATTTTTCACTGAAGCAAAAATATTACCTGCTGTTTGCTCTAAAAGTTCTGGATCAGTTGTTTGAACACGTGAAGAATAATATGAGAATGAAATAAAATCAACTGTATACTCTTTTAATAAAGCTAGATCTTCTTCAGTCATATCAATCACAATACCTTCTCGCTCCATCTTAAGTAGTGCATAAGCTGGGTATTCACCACGTGACTGTACATCAATAAAGAAATAATTTTCACGGTCAGATTTTTTAGCTGCCCAAACATCTTCAGGGTTACAAGTATAAGGATAGTTAGTACCTGCTGCTAACATACAGCCTACTTGATTTTCTGGATCCACTTCATGAGCAATCTTAGTTGCAATAGCACTAGCCACTAATTCATGATGAGCTGCTTGATACTTCACCTGTTCCTTATTTTCACCTTCTTCAAAATAAAGACCAGCTCCCATAAATGGTGCATGTAAAATCATATTGATTTCATTAAATGTTAACCAATATTTAACTAATCCTTTATAACGATTAAAAATAACACGGCATAAATTTTCATAAAAGCCAATCATTTCACGACTTCTCCAAGCTCCATATTTTTCGACTAAATGCATTGGACAGTCAAAATGAGTGATAGTTACCAATGGTTCTATCCCATATTTTTGGCATTCTTTAAAAATATCTTCGTAAAATTTCAAGCCCTCTTCATTTGGTTCCTTCTCATCACCTTTAGGGAAAATACGGCTCCAAGCTATAGATAATCGGTATGTTTTAAAACCCATTTCTGCAAATAAAGCAATATCTTCTTTAAAATGAGTGTACATATCAATGGCTTCCTTGGCTGGATAAAAATGCTCATCATCAAAATCAAACATTTTCATCTCACCTGTAATTACAGGAAAACGATCTTTACCTGTTGGAGCCAAATCAACATTAGCTAATCCTCTTCCACCTTTATTATATCCACCTTCACATTGGTTTGCAGCAGTTGCGCCGCCCCATAAAAAGTCTTCTCTAAATCCCATTATAATATCCCCCTGTTTTTACTTAATTAGTTTGATTGGATACACTCAACTACCATGATTTCATAAAAAAAACCTAATTTTTCCAGAGCAAAAAAACTCTAAAAAAATTAGGTTTAGCCAACTAAATGTCACTATCCTGTACCTTCAACTGTATTTAATATAACAATAAAAAGATTTATTGTCAACGCTTTCTGAGTGGTAGTTTATCAAATTAACTAATCATCATTCTTGATAAAACATCGTTAATAATGTCTTTTTCATTTGTCTTTTTTGTCGCCATTTTTGTTTATTAAATACATAATGACTAGTGAGTTCATGACAATGTCTAGTCATTTCTAGCTTCTTAGCACTCAAAGGTGTTTCTGTATATAATGACATCTCTAAATTCCAAACAACGCCTTGATAAAACTGACCATAATCCTCACCATAATATGTTGTTATTGCCTGACTTATCATATCAAAGCTCATTTGCCTATCACCAGTCAGCCCCTTACTTAGGAGCATGTTATCATTTGTCACCATATCATTTAGCCCCTTAGAGTACGTCATACCATAATTTTCATACAACTCTTCCATTCCTTGTTCAGACCAAGCACCTGATGTGTATTCACTTCCAACATAATTTTTTAAATAGATTGGTTCTGGTTGACTCATCTCAACTTCAAGTATGATTTTCTCAGGATCAAAAGAGGTCACCTCTGATACCTTACCTCTTGTAAGTGGCGTCTTTTTACCTTTAGCATATCGTACTTGTTTACCTTTATCCTTAATCTTTGATTGAATTTCTTCAACACTTTTAATAGATTGATTAAACCCATCAACTTGCATTGCCCAACTTACTCCGGTTGCGTCAAGAATTATGTGTAAATGGAAAATCCATTCCATTTTTTTAAGTTAAAACATTGATTCTAATGTATCTTGTATTTCCTTAAATCCTTTATGTACTCTGCCTAAAAATTTTTGGTTATATTCATTGAACTGAGAAACAAGGAATCTCTCCAGAGATTCTTCATTAGGAAATTGTTCTTTTCTCTTTGTATATTTTTTTAACTGTTTATTAAATCCCTCAATCAAGTTAGTTGAGTAGATAGTTCTTCTGATTGATGGTGGGAAGTTATAGAAAGTTAATATAGCAGGATTCAAGAGTAATTTAACTACTCGTGGATACTGCTTTTTCCATTTATCTATCATAAAACTTATTTGATTCATAGCTTCTTCTTTTGAAGCTGCTTGATAAACCAATTTGAAATCATTACAGACTTCTTGTCGATCACTAACACGAACCTTATGAGCAATATTTCTAGAGATATGGACACAACATTGTTGAAATTGAGCATTTGGATAGACACTATGGATACTATCGTGAATACCACTTAAACCATCAGTTACAACTAATAAAACCTCTTCTAAACCACGATCTTTTAAATCTTGAAGTATCTCTTTCCAAACATAAGCAGATTCGGTTGGAGCAATAGTAAATCCTAGAACCTCTTTGGTTCCATCCAATCGAATGCCTATCACAATATAAACGGCTTCTTTTGATACGGTTTGTCTCTTTAAAGGAATATGAGTAGCATCCATAAAAATGACTGAGTATTTAGCTTCTAAAGTTCTTTCTTTAAAAGCCAAAACATCTTCAGATACGATTTTACTCATGTTTGAAATAGTTTGTGGTGTGTAATAATGACCATACATTTTTTCAATTAGATCAGAGATTTCAGACATAGTGATCCCTTTTTTAAATAGCTGAATAATAGTAGTTTCTAAGGAATCATTGGTTCTTTTATAGGCTGGTAATGTTTGTTGGGAAAATTCTCCATTTCTATCTCTAGGAATCACCAAATTTAATTCTCCATATTCTGTTTTAAATGAACGTGAGTAATTCCCATTGCGGGAATTACCTGAATTAAATCCAGCTCTATCATACTTTTCGTAGTCAAGAAACGCTGTTAATTCAGCCTGTAATAATGAGTTGATAGCGAGTTCTAAATGACGACGAAATAAATCATCTAAATCACCTTTATTAATTAGTGTTTCCATTATTTCTGTAGTAAAATGAGTCATGAGAAAGTCCTCCTATAAAATTTCTGTGTCGTAACTTTAATTTTACAGAATGGACTTTCTCTTTTTCTACCCTAAATTTCTATTTACACAAAATATTTTACCCTATCCTTACTCCTAAAAACAAGAATGTACTTAATATCAAACAAAGACTCATATAGATACTTCCAGTTGTCTGAATAGTATGTCTTCTATTAAGAGACTTAATAAATGAAATCATCAACGTACCAAATATTAAACATAACATACTTAATAAGTTGAGCTGCCCTTTTAATATCATGATCAATAAGAATATAGCAACCCATACAATAAAGAGTCCAATTTTTTCATATGAAAAAACACCGATTGATAACCCCATCAAAAATACTCCTAAAAGAATCATAAAAAAGAGAGTACCTGTAGTTGAGTAATCAACAGATAAACCAAATAGATAAGTTCCTCTTATTTGGCCAACTTACTTTAAAACCTCATTCACCATCAAAAAATAGGTATTACGAATATTTTGTATGAATACTAAAGCAACAAGTAGGGTTATTAAAAATATTAAGGAGAGATAGATTCCTGATTTTTTAGTTAATTTGCTACCTATAATGTAGATGATAACCATAATTCCTAAACTGATTAGACTCACACCTATATAACGATTAACTATCTCAGATAAATCAGCCAGTATTAATAAAAAACTACTTGGTATTAACACCAAAGATAACCATTTTAAAAAAATAGTTAACACATTCATAATAGTGGTTTGATGATTCTGGAATGAGACACGAATATGTTTAATTCGACTTCTAATCCGTCTTTTTTTCTTCATCATGACTCCTCCTAAAACACAACTTTCATTAAATCTTTTTCAATGTTTTTTGAACTTAAAAAAACCTCATCATCTGTTACTGATTTTGATCTACGACTGACAATCACAGGTGTAAATTTCCCTTCATAAACTAGAGGCCTAATCACATCCCCTTTATTAGCTGTTAAATAAAATAATTCATTTACCTCTGTTGCTAATAAACTATCAGTTATCTTATCTAATACTTGTGAGGAATCATGTTCATAGCTAATATCTTCAATGCTATGGTATAACTTATATAATTCTTCTTGTGAAGATATCGTATCTATCTTAATTTGTTCCAACTCAACACTATACCAAGCTATCATAACAGGAATATATTGGTCTAAAAAACCACTCACTAAAGAAGCATATGAAGACAATAAGGCATCTAACTCTCTTGTTTTAGCTTTTTCTCTTTTTTTAACATAATGAGACTCTAACAACACAATTCTCATACTCTCAGCTACCTCGCTTAATTCTTTCACTATTAATTGATTTTCTTTCACTGAGAGCTTCCCATGAATTTGTTTAATCGAATCACCCATGTCGAATTGCTCATAACTGCTCCTGGTTTAAAGACAAATTCTTGCTTACCGCTGTCATACATAGTGAAACCAACTACATCAGAAGGCGTCACATCTGGTGTAAACTGGATACGTTTAAAACTTAAATCCAGCACCCGACTAAAAGATAAGGCCATCGTTTTTTCCCTACACCTGGTACATCATCTAGTAAAATATGACCTTGCGCTAACATAGACATTAGTACTTTTTTTAATGTCTTATCTTTACCATGAACAGATCTTTTTAACTCCTCTAAAATTAAACTTGCTTCTTTCTCCATTTTTACACGTCCTATTTTTAAAAGCCATATTTGACTTGTATTCGCTTAAGTACATCTCCAATTGGTTTATACAACACTAGCAAAAAGATAGCATTTGAAATCATATAAGTAACAGTCATTGGTAAACTTCTAGCTAACATGGCTAAATATCTTGTCCATGAAAAACTTTGGAAGTTAAGAACTGACCAGGAATCCATAATAACTGAGAATAATATTCCTGATATAATTCCTAATAAGACTAAATAAATCTTATTCTTCTGGCACTTTTTACTAATGAAAGGAATACCCGCAATAAAACCAATAAGCCCCCAAGAAAACATTTGAAAAGGAGTCCAAGGGCCCTGTCCATAAATAACATTGGACCCAACTGCAGCCAGTGCTCCCACTAAAAATCCTTCCTCACTACCTAAATACATACCAGCAATAATAATAACTGCTGACATTGGTTTGACAAATGGAACCATAAAAAAGGCAACCCGACCAACAATAGCAATCGCTGCTAGTACTGCAATCAAAACAATAAGTAACATACTGCTATCTTTTTTCTCATACTTATAAAAAATAGGGAACATAGATACTAAGATAATTCCAATAGAAATAATATTATATTTCCGGCCATTAAATAAATTAACTCCCATGACAATAATTAATGGAATCACAATTAAAATGAGACAAATTGTGATGATATTTTTCATTTTTTTACTCAAGATGTACTCGCCACACTTTCTTTAGCACAGGCAATCACTTGATTTGTTGTGATTGCCTCAGGATATAGTTGTTTAGCAATTCGATTAGATGCTGTTGTATAAAATGTATTATTGGCAAAAAATTCAATCGTTTGATCTGTTGAAATGACTTCTCTATCAAAAAATAATCCACAACGATCTGAGTATTCTGCTGCAAATTCCACATCATGAGTTACCATCAAAATAGTTACTCCTTCATCTTTTAACTCCTTTAAAATCTGACCAAATGATTCTTTAGAAAAGGCATCCATCCCCTTAGTTGGCTCATCAAGTAATAAAATTTTTGGTTTTAATAATAAAATTTTACCTAAAGCTGCCTTTTGCTGTTCACCACCACTTAAATCATAAGGATGCTGATCAATTAAATGTGTAATACCTATTTTTTTAAGGTTTTCTTGAATCAATCTTTCTGTTTCGTCTTTGCTGTACCCAACACTTTTAGCAATTTCTTCATAATCTTCTCTAATAGTTGGTTGAATAAATAATAGCTGAGGGTTTTGAAGTAAAAAAGCTAAATTCTGACGATATAATTCATTGTCTTTATACTTTTTAATTAATTTTTGATTGATTTTAACCTTTCCCTTATAGGCCTTTCTTTGCCCTGAAATCACACTTAATAAAGTGGATTTACCTACACCATTTCCACCTAACATACTAAAAATTTCACCTTTTTTAATGCGTAAATTGACTTTGTATAAAATATCAGGCAAGTTACGCTCATATTTAAAACAGACATCTTTTAAATCAATCACAGCCTCTGTTGAAGATATTTTCTCTGATACACGCTCAGAAAAAGACATAGGTAAAGGTAAGTAGTATTTATTTAAATAACCTTTCCCTTCTTTAATCGTTAAAGGGCAAACTCCTGTGTGGTTTAAACCGTTGTAAATTCTAACAGCACTAGGTAAGCCTTTTTCCATTTTTTTTGCTCGTTGATTTAAATGAATACTCTCCCCAACTTTTCTAGGTGAATCAACTAAAACCACCTCACCTGAATCCATGACGACTACCTTATCTGCTAAGGGAAAAACATCTTCTAAACGGTGCTCAACAATAATAATAGTCAGGCCAAGCTCTAAGTTTAACTTATGCAAAGTTTGAATAAATTCTGAAGCAGCAATAGGGTCTAACTGAGAAGTTGGCTCATCTAAAATCAAAACTTTAGGATCCATAACAAGAACACTAGCCAAATTAACTAACTGCTTCTGTCCTCCTGATAAATCAGCTGTGTTTTTTCTAAAGAGCTGTTGAATACCAAAAAAACTAGACATCTCACCTACTCTTCTTCTCATCACTTGAGAAGGAACGCCCATATTTTCTAAACCAAAAACTAACTCATGCCAAACTTTATCAGTGACAATCTGACTTTCAGGATTTTGCATAACAAAACCAATATCACTTGCCAATGTTTTTTCCTCAAAAGAAGTGATTGGCTGATTTAAAAATGAGATGTGTCCACTTTTTTTGCCATTTGGAGCTAAAGAAGGTTTTAACATGTTTAAAAGGGTTGTTTTACCACAGCCACTAGACCCACAAATTACCACAAACTCTCCTTGTTGAATCTCTAAAGAAATATTATCTAGAGCTGGTTTGTCCTGATTAGGATAAGTGAACGTTAAATCTTTGATATCAATAATCGCCATGTTAGTTGCTCCTTTAATTCAATAAATATTGGTAATAAGACAAATAGACTCGTCATACAGTATAAAAAAATTGTCACTGGATGAAAGGCTAATTTTTCCATTGTAGGGTAAAACGTAATAGAAATCATATGATACTTATCAGCTAAGACAATACACACAATAAATAAGGCATTAATCACTAGCATCACAGCATCTTCTTGATGAAAACTAAATAAGGAGAAATGACTTCTTCCTTTTAAACCATAACCCCTCGCACGCATAGACTTAGCAGTTTCCACAGTTGTTTCTAGTGACCAAGAAATCAAACTTTTAAAGACACGTATCCCACTTTTAAATTTATCCCAGTAGCTATCACTTGCGTATAATCCCAATGTCTTTTGAGCCAAGTGAATTCGTTTTGTTTGTGTTCTAAACATTGGGACGTATCTAATAATCATAGAAATGGTAAGAGACAACTTTGGTGATATGTTACCAAATAAAAAAATGAACTTGTCACTAGTCATCACCTCATTGTAGCTTTTAAACCAAAAAATGATTGTAACAAGCATTAAACCAATTGTCCCACCATATAAAAAAGCTTCCAGTGTAACAGGTCGATCATTTAAAAAGAATAAAATTGTTTCACCGCTATGAACAAATAAAGGGTTAGTCAAAGTAATTAGTAGTAAAATGAAAGCGTAATATAAAAATATTCGCCAAGTATCCATAGCTATCACAACTAAGTAAAGACCACTTCCAACTAAAGAGATTAAGAGTAATACAGGGTTGTTAGTGAACATTGTAAAGAAAATAATAGTCATATAATAGGCAAACAATACAAATGGATGGAAAGATCCAAAAGCAAGTTCATCATTTCTTAATATCATTTGGCATCTCTCCTCCTATATCTCGGCCTAAATCAGTAGTATAAATAATCTCAATCTCATCGTTATCTTTTGGGTAATATTTACTGACACCATAATTAAAAAACTCATCATTAATTTTATACATCCAACCACTTAAAGATCCTGCTGAAAATTCATAAAGATGATTAATACCCTTAATATAAGCACTACCAAATGAATTGTCTGTCGATCCTTGAAAATCAAATGGATTTTTATTGTGACGAGTCACTCGTTTTAATAACTCCAACACGTTATCATTAGGGCGTAAAACAACCTCTTGCTTTTCCAAAATCATCCCATTTTCAGGAACATATTCCGCCTGCTGTAAACCTTTATCTAATTTCTCCCAATTATCCCTTGCTGTTTTAGCATTAATACTAATTGTGACCACTTCTGAATCTGGGGTAATATTATCTATATTAGTTAAATAATAATTCTAAATTGCAACATTAAGTTAGCCACTCTGGTAAAAATATCTAAATATCAGTGTTATTTTATTGAACTCCTTACTTACCAACATGTTTTGATCTTTAGATTTTGAATTTCTTCTAAAAATAATGTTGCTGGTTGTCTATAGTCTAAAATTTTACGCGGCAAAAGATTAACTTTTCCAGTAGCCAGTTGAATGAACTGCTTTGAATAGTGACAGATAGGCGTTCCTTTCGGAACAAATTGCCTTAATAAACCGTTATGTCTTTCGTTTGTTCCTCGTTCCCAAGATGAATAAGGGTGAGCAAAGTAGATATCAGTCATTTGTTGCAGAGTATCATCAAGTGAGCTAAATTCACTGCCATTATCAGCAGTAATCGATTGAAATATGCTACTAAATCGGGCTCTTCCAAACTCATATTTTAACTGTTTAATAGCGTAACTAACAGACTCTTCAGTATGATCATCTAGAACAACAGTAATCATGTAGCGAGTTTTTCTTTCAACAAGTGTAAGTAGAGCATTATCATCTTTAGATTTTGAACCAATGACACTGTCTATTTCCCAATGACCAAACTCTTGTCTAGAATCAATTTTGCTAGGTCGTTCATCAATTGATTTTCCAAGAGCTTTTTTATGCTGACGACTTCTTTTCTTTTTAGGTGATAGTCTAACTTTCATCTTGAGATGATGATTTCTGACTGGTAAAAAACCTTTATCAATATAGTTATAAAGTGTCTTAGTAGAAACAATAGGTTTATCCCAAGTCCCTAAAGACTTGATAAAGCCAACAATTGCATCTGGTGACCAATTAAAGTCTATCATTTGTTTACAAGCATAATTAATAAAATCAACAGCACTAACTAGCTTAGATTTCGAACCACAGCGTTTCCTGTTTTCTATGTATTTAGCTTGCCCCGTATCAGCAAAATAGAGTTGTTTAGGTTTCTTATTTTCTTTGATTTGCGTGGTCGTTCCTCGTTTAAGCTCATTACTTATTGTTTGATGGTGTCGGCCTAATCGTCTACCAATTTCTCTATTAGAGTCTCCCATATTATGCCAAACTTCAATAAGCTGCCTTTCCTTTAAGGAAAGATGTTTATAACTAGATGTCTTTGTGTTATTCTTAATTTTCACCATGATAAAAATTCCTTTCGTTGTTGGGTAGTTACTTCAATGATACACGAATTTTTACCATGGTGTTTTTTTATTATTTTAGAGTGGCTAACTTGATTTTACAACTAAGCTTTTGTTAACTCTTTAAAATGATTGTTTTCTTCAAACAAATTAGCACTAGATTCACTAACGCAAACATGATGTGTTTTTCCTTCTAGATATTGTGTCATAGCCCCGCCATGATAAATTTGTAAAAAGGCTTTTGTTCCTTGTTGCTGAATGGTTTTTGCTAATTTATCTAAACTTTTAATATGACCATCATGACTCACTCCAACGCCGTACTCGTAAGCTTTCCCCTCATAACTAACATAGGATGAGGCAATCATGATAGCACCTAAATCACCTGTACGTTGTGCGTAAAATTGGTATTCTAAATCAGATAAATTCCCAGATTCACTGCTATCTAAAGTCGAAATAGGGGCACAAATCAGCCTGTTTTTTAAACGTACACCTGAAGGTAGCGTAAAAGCATTTTTCACATTCATTTCATTCACCTCTTTTTATTAAAAAAACGCAAAAAGAATCCCTTCTTCTTGCGTCATTGCATGTGTTGTTACGACATTGTAACCACTTTAATTATAGTCATTGTAACAAATCCACATCACTTCGTCAAAAGACAAAAAAGCGACAAGATAATATAAATATAAACATGTAACTTATAAAAAAAGGGGATAACAAAGAGCCATCCCACTTTATTATTTAGCTAGCTGTCTTTTATTATAAATATAAACTCCAGCTCCACTCATAAGAACAACCACACCAATAACAGTCAATTTAGCTTTTGATTCACCCGTTTTTGGTAAGTTGTCTGTTCCACGGTTACCACCGCTACTTGTAGCACCTGAAGCATTGCCACTTGATGAATGATTGCCTGAGTTACCTTTACCACCTTTTTTAGGTGGCGGTGTTCCAGCATCACCTTTACCAGATACATCATTAACATCTTTATTTGCTTTAACTGTTTCAGTTAATGTATAAGTAGCTTTATCTTTAGTAAAAGTAAACACGACTTTATCGCCTTCTAATAATTTTTCTTGAATTTTTAAAGTGAATTTACCATTATCATCTGAGATAACACTCTCTGATTGTAACTTCTCTTTGTTTCCTTGACAGTAAACAAATAAATACACTCTAAAAAAACGAAGCTAACCACAAGGATAGCTTCGTTTGACTTTATTTTTTCAAATAGGTATAAGCACCTAAGGCAGCAGTGACACCTGAACCAATAGACGTCATAATTTGTTTAAACGGAATATTTGTGCAATCACCAGCAGCAAACAAACCAGGAATATTAGTCATTCCTTTTTCATCAACAATAATTTCATTATTATCATTTAACTTAATATTAGTAGGTAACCAAGAGGTATTAGCTGTTGTCCCAACTAAAATAAACACTTCACTCACAATTAAAGCATTCATGTCATTAGTGACTAAGTTTTTGTATACAAATTCCGTCACATTTTGACTTCCTTTAATACCTATACTTTCAGAGTTCAATAAAACAGTAACATTAGAGAATGTTAATAATTCTTCTTGTAGAGCAGGATTTGCCGTTAGTTGATCAGAATATTCAATTAAATAAACGTGCTTACTTCTTTGTGCTAAGTCTATAGCAGCTTCAACACCAGCATTTCCACCACCTACAACAACAACTTGAGAACCACTTACACACTCATCTTCACAATAAGCACTATAAGAAACCCCTTTGTTTAAAAATTCAGCTTCACCTGGTATCTGTAATGCACGTTGAGTTGTACCTGATGCTATAATTAATGTTTCACTTGATAAAACCTGCCCACTCTTCAGATGAACTAAGAAGTTAGTATCTTGTTCAATTTTACAAACTTCTACTTTATCCACAATCGTCACATCATTTTTTTTCATCTGCTCTGTGACTTCTTGTGTAAATCTGGCTCCAGTTATTTTAGGAATACCAACAATGTTTATAATAGTGTGAGTATCTAGCACTTGTCCACCAATTTTCTTAGCAACAATCCCAGTTTCCAATCCTTTGTTAGCGGCATACATAGCTGCACTAGTACCTCCTGGACCTCCACCTATGACTAGACACTCAAATGTCTTTTTTGCATCATCACTTGTTAAAACTGATTCAAATTCATCTAAATCATTTGTAAAAACTTTACCATTCAAATAAGTCACTGGTGTTGAGCTGATAGCTTTATCCTGAACTTCTTGTTTAAAAGCATCTTTATTAACAGTAGTATGACTCACTTTTTCATTTAGCAAAGCCAAGACATTTAAAGATTGAATTAAGTCTAAATAATTATCCTTTGCTGGATCAACAAAACTCACAAATGCTAATGGTGTCGTAATTTGGTCAGCTTCAGATACAATTAGACCATCTACTCCTAAATCAGATGAGCTAACTTGAATAATCGCTGATAAAAAGGCCTGAAATTCATAACCCATTGGTACTCCTGCAAAAGTTATCCCAGTTTTTTTATTTATTTTATTTATTTCAAAACTTGCTACTCTCTCTAGTGATGATTTTTCTATAAAAATCCGACTAGATAAAGCAGATATTTCATTTAAAAAACGCTCAACTTCTTTAGACTCTTTGCCAGAGTCAAGACAAGCTGTTAATAACACATCTGATTCGATGCATTTAAAGTATTCCTTTAACTGACTCTTAATACTTTTATCAAACATCTTAATCCCCCTTATATGTCACTTATTTAGTTAGATATACCCAAAGTACCTAACTCCTTACAAAATAATTTAATGGCAGATTTCTTATTCATCCCTTTTATTATATAACTAATCTTAATGAATGCCAACCTTAGTTTGTTAGAGAACTATCTTTTATTTAGACAAATAAAAAAACACCCTAATGGAGATTGCTAGTAGTGATGAAAATAAAATATGCGGAATGACGCTCTTCAGGCGGAGATAAAACTCGAGTAATGAACAAAATGTGTTCAATACTCGGGTTTTATTATTTAATAACTTCCACTCTAATCATCCCGCTTTTTATGAAATATGGACCACTTTAACTCTAAATTAACAATTTGATATTTAAGCATAATTATCAGATGTTTGTGACCTTAACCACTTATACAAATCTTTTGCAATGAATGAATAAATTGTATTGTAGTATGATTGGTCAGCGTCAAATAATTTTCCATATGCAGATTGATTTTCAGTATATTGTTCAATAATAAAGTCTTGAAACTGTTCTTTAAACAAATTATTCTCAAACATTTCTACACTATTATTCCTTGCCATATTTACTAATTTTGCATCTGCACTTTTTCTAAGGGTACGGTGCATTGTTTCTACTAAGACTCGGTCACCCTCAGTAAAATCTTCTGGAAAACGTTCGTTGATTCTTTGGATAATTTCCTCCAATGTGTCATGTTTATCTGTCGGTTTAACAGTCGCATCTACAGTACCTGGATGTTCTAACATACCGCTTCCATCATCTTCTGCTATAAGCGATATTTCTCCCTGAAAGTCTTCTTGTAATTTGTAATATTCTAATTTTACTTTATCATCAATACTTATCTTTTCACGCTTTTCCTTGGGGATAAACTTAAGTAAGAAACCTGTAAAGATACTTTCCTCTAGTAAATCTTTATCAAAAGTTTGGTCAATTTGTGCAATGTAGTTATACCACTTATTAAAATTACGTAATGTCACCCTAAAATCATATTTCACATCTTCTTCTAGTTCCTCATAGCGACCCAGTATTGGTTTGAATAAGCTGGATAATCTACCAAGTAATCGTTCGTCTTGTTTATTACCTGCTTGTTCATTTATTTTCATTACTTGTTTAATGTCGTCATCATTATAAACATAAAACTTTCTTAATTTACTTTGTGTATCATAAATAAGGTTAATATTAATTTCTTCTTTTAACGTTGTCGCTTCATAGAAAGGTTGGAAAGCTTCAAATATTTCTTCTTCTGTATTGACAAAGTCTAAAACAAAAGTATCTTTTTTACCTGGCATGGTTCGATTTAAGCGTGATAAAGTTTGGACAGCTTTCACACCACGCAATTTCTTATCGACAAACATCGTGTGAAGTAATGGTTCATCAAAGCCTGTTTGATATTTTTCAGCAACAATGAGCAAATTAAAGTCATCACTATGAAACGTTTCTTTCAATTGATTTTCTTGAACACGTTCTCCAGACTTTGTGATATTTAGTTTAGGTTCCGTATATTCTTCGCCATCATCATTAACTGTCCCTGAAAAAGCAACAAGGACATCTAAATCTTCATAACCCTTTTCTTCAATATATTGCTTAAATTCCTTCATATAGCGGACAGCATGTAATCTGGATGATGTGACTATCATTGCTTTTGCACGTCCATTTATCGCTTTTTTGGTTACCTCTCTAAACTGTTCAATAATAATTTCTGTTTTCTGCCTTAATACCCATGGATGGAAGGACTGATATCTAGCAATCGCTCGGACAGCTTCCGTTTTTGGTAGTTCTGGATTTTCCTCTATTTCTTTTGCAATACGATAGGAAGCCTTATAAGTCATATAGTTGTTTAAAACATCTAAAATAAACCCTTCTTCTATCGCTTGACGCATGGAGTAAATGTGAAAAGGTCGATAGCTACCGTCTTTTTGCCTTGTCCCAAACATTTCAATCGTCTTTTCTTTTGGTGTCGCTGTAAAGGCAAAGAAGCTCAAATTGTTATGCTGACCTTGCGAAAGTAGTGTTTTCACAAGTTGATCTTGATCATCTAAAGATTGGTTTTCAATTTCTTCTTTGATTTCTTGGTATTCCTTTAAAGATGCTTCTTTATCTGCTAATGCTTGCTTTAACTTTTGCGCACTTGAACCTGTTTGAGATGAATGAGCTTCATCAACAATGATGGCAAAATTTCGTCCCGCTACACTATCTATCTCATCGTAAATGACAGGGAATTTTTGCAAGGTTGTAATAATAATCTTTTTTCTATCATTTATCGCATCTTTTAAATGTTGGGACGTTTTATTATCACCGATTGTTTCAACTTGCCCTGTCGTATGTTCAAAACTAAGTAATGTATCTTGTAACTGCCTATCTAAGACAGTTCGGTCTGTCACGATAATGATAGAGCTATAGATCGGCTTATCCTCTAGATTATGTAAAGAAGCCAAATGATAAGCTAGCCAGGCGATACTATTAGATTTTCCTGACCCTGCTGAATGTTGAATTAAATAATTTTTTCCAGAGCCATATTCCTTTGTGTCTGCAACTAACTTTTTCACGACATCTAGCTGGTGATAACGTGGGAAGATAAGAATATTCTTCTTCACTTCTAGGTTCATAAACCGTTCAATAATATCCATGAGTTGATTGCGCTTTAAGACTTCTTCCCATAAATAGGCAGTTGGATAACCTTCAGGATTAGCTGGATTTCCTGCACCACCAACATTTCCTGGACCATTGGAGCCTTGGTTAAATGGAAGAAAGTATGTCTTATTTCTAGCTAGTTTCGTTGTCATAAAGACATCATAATGATCTACTGCAAAATATACGAGAAAGCGAGTGTTAAACTGAAAAACAAGTTCTCTTGGGTCACGATTTTGTTCAAATTGCAGTTTCGCGTGTTCAACACTTTGACCTGTATATTGATTTTTAAGCTCTAAGGCAACAAGTGGTATCCCATTTACAGCGAGTACCATGTCAATCGAGTTACGATTGTTTGCACTATAATAAAACTGGCGAATACAGTGAAAACGATTGGCTTCATATAATTCCAAGTTATCATAACTGATGGAAGAAACCGGACGGAAATAAATGACACGAAAGTGTACCCCACGGTCACGAATGCCCTTGCGTAGAACGTGTAGTAGACCATGTGTGGTTACTTCTTCATTAAAACGCCTTACAAAACGATCTACCGCAGCTTCTTTATAAATAGAAACATACCGCTTCCAAGCACGTGGTTGGGTTTCTTGAATGAAATCAATCAAGACACTAGCATCCATTCCGATAGAAGGATCATAGTTGGTATCGGCAAAAGACACAGACTGCCAACCGCCTACATTCGTTAGCACAGTTTCAATATCTTGCTCAAAGCGAATTTCCTTTTTCTCAAGCATGAAGTTAACCTCCTTTACACTTCTTTTTTCCCTGTTACATATTCATAGATTAAGGACTTCTTATAATCTTCAAGTTCCTTAATTACTTTTGTTTTATCTTCAATCAATTTATCGATATGAGACGTTTGTTCGTCTAAGTAGGAGACGATTTGGCGTTGTTCTTCTATTGTTGATGGAACAATCATATTTATCTTTTTTAAATCATCTAATTTAAAACGATATACTTTTAAACCAGTAGAATACTGATTTAATTCTAAATTAAAATAAGTAGTAGCATAATATAAAAACTTGTCGAAAAGAACTTTCTTATTAGGCTTTAAACACAACTGTTCTCCGCCTAGTAAACCAATATCTTTTCTATTATAAAAACATGAATGACCTAGGTCTTCCATTGTTTCAGATGTTGAAACCAGAATAGTGTCACCTTTTTGAACTACCTGATCTTCTTTATAAAACTTTCCATCTACATATAATTGATACTTCTCATCTAGCACATTTAGCTTGTATACTTGACCATATTGTACAGCTACATAGTCTCCCGTGTTTTTCATATCAACTTTTTGAAATCCTGAGTTACCTCGAACGATTGTGGTGATTCTATTTGGTCGAGTAATTAACCAATGCTTCGGTGTCTCCCCAACCCACTCAATCCCACTATCTTTCATTTCCACATTCGGGTCTAAGCCTTTTGTCACTGCTTCTGTGATAAGTGATTGTTTGTATTTTTTTAGTTCTTCGATGGATTGTTGGGTTTCAGTTATTAATACCCCAATTTTTTTTGTTTTACTGTTCAATGCAGTCACTATTATATTTTGTTTTTTTAATGATGGGAATGAAATTACATCGTTTTTCATTTTAAAGGAATCTACATGGGGTATTCCCATTCCAATTGAACTAGACTTTAGTTCTATCTCATAAAACTTTAAAAAATAAAATAAATAATCTTTATCCACTATAGGATTGATTGTGTTTCTTAGTATAATAGCAGACGTTGAAGATATAACGCCTTTGATTCTTAACCTATAAAATTCTCCTGCATTCGCCCCATCCCATAGAACACATATATCATTTTTTTCACCCAAAACCCCATCTCTACTATTTGCATATTGATATTTATTTAAGTTATTTCTTTGAACATCCATGGATACGTATGGATACAAATCTTCTTTTGGTTCATTATATAGATTGGGTTTTTTACCTTTTTGATAATCAAATATATACTTGAATTTAACTTTCTCCCAATCCTCTGGTATTTCCCCAATCCACTCAATTCCACTGTCTTTCATTTTCCTAGTCAACATTCTCCACATCCTTCCCTGATAGTGCTTGGAAGTTTGCTACGATGGATTCTTCTAATTCTTTTATTCGTTCAGCAATGACTTCTGAGGCTTCTGGTGCTGTGTACTTATAGAAAAGTCGCGTAAAGGGAATTTCATAGCCAATTTTGTCTTTTGAGCGATCCATCCAGGCATCTGGGTTGAATGGTAATACTTCTCTCTCAAAATACGCATCTATATCTTCTTTTAAAGGAATGTCTTCTGTATCACGTAATTTCGGATCAGGTTTTGGGTCCCCGTTCTTTTTACGTTCGATTTCTCCATTTTCATCTTTCAACGGACTTTCGACAGTCACACGTGTAAAACCAAATTCTTCATTATCAAAGATTTTCGATTCAACGACACGTTCACCTAAGTAATATTCGTCATTAGTAAACTCTCCGTAAGCCTTGACAATCATATCACGACATTCTTCCGAAATATCAACACGCTTTTCACCAATGTTCTTCCTACGCTTTTCAAACATCTTTGATGCATCAATGAGCTGCACTTTTCCTTGACGTTCGGCAGATTTATTTTTCGTTACGATCCATATGTATGTTGAAATACCTGTGTTGTAAAATAAATCATTTGGCAATTGAACAATCGCTTCCAACCAATCATTTTCAATCACATACTGGCGGATTAAACTTTCACCTGCTCCTGGATTACCAGAAAACAATGCCGATCCGTTATGAATGATTGCCATTCTACCAGTCTCTTTTAACTTTGAAATCCCGTTTAACTGAAACAATAATTGCCCATCACTGATTCTTGGTAGTCCAACCCCAAATCGCCCATTTTCACCAAGTTCATGTTCAGCCTTTACAGCATTTTGGTCCCCTTTCCAATCAATCCCAAATGGCGGGTTAGAAATACAATAGTCAAAAGTATAGCCTTCAAAGCCATCTTTGGATAAGGTACTGCCTAATGCCATATTGTCTGGGTTTCCTCCACGAATCATCGTATCAGCCTTTGCGATTGCGTATGTTTCAGGGTTTAATTCTTGACCAAAGGTGGCAACTTCTGCACTTTCATTCATCTCATGAATTCGTTCTGTTATAGCTGACAACATTTGTGATGTACCCATCGTTTGGTCATAAACCGTCTTCACCACATCTTTACCTGTTAAAGTATCCTGATCTTCAACTAAGAGTAAATCTGTCATTAAATAAATAATATCCCTGCTCGTAAAGTGTGCCCCAGCTTCCTCGTTATAACTTTCTGAGAATTTTCTTACAAGCTCTTCAAACACATATCCCATATCCGTACTCGTCATTTTATCTGGTCCTAGATCAACTTCTTTTTTACTAAATTCCTGGATGACATAAAAGAGGCGATCGTTTTCTGCTAAATTACTAATCTCTAAATCGAATTTAAAGTTAGCTAGAATATCCTGCATATTTTCTGAAAAGCCATTTAAATAGGCTCTAAAGTTTGTTTCAATATTTGCTGGATCTGCAAGTAATGTTTCGAAGGTATAAAGATTCGTATTATAAAATGAATAGCCAGAAGCGTTCGTCAACATTTTATTCCGCATGGTGTCATTCATATTTTCTGTTTTCTTTGCGACATCTAATACAGCATCACGAGTTGGTTTTAATGTATCATGTAATCGTTTGATTACTGTCATTGGTAAAATTACCTTACCGTATTCATGAGGCTTATAAAGTCCGCGTAAAATATCCGCAACACTCCAGATTAAGTTTGCTTGTCTTTGTACATTAATTGATGTTTGTAAGTTTCGATTAAATTCATTCATTTTGTTCGCTCCTATTTCTCAAATTCTAAAATATCATGGACACGACAATCCAAAGTCGTGCATATTTTTTCAATACTCTCGAGTGATATGTATTCATTTCTTCTCATTCGGGTTGTAATATTTCCCGAATAACCCGCTTGTTTTTCTAATTCTCTTGTCGTCATATTTCGTTTATCTAATAAGTGAAATAACTTTTCATAACGTACACCCATTTCACTTCCTCCTTATCTTGAACGACTTCTTTCTACCTATCTATCATCATATCACGAAGACGTGAAGCAGTCACTTGAAACTATAAATATTCGTCTATTTTTGTCGATTTAAATAGATTTAATTTTCCTTTTTTAAAAAGGGGTTCCAATTGGTCGAATTCTTCGCTTATAGGTGAGGGACATATTTACAACTGTGAAATTTGTCGGATAGTTCATAAGTGAAAAGACAGATACATTACCACAGTTCTTAGAAGTCTTTATGAAGCGTTCGTCTACTGTAAGACAGAATGATTTAGATGAAGTGGTGTCGTATTTATCCGATGAATCAATTATTGAAAAAGCATACAGAAATCAGTACAATCAGTCCTGAATTAATCAGAGACTTTGTCGATAAAATTATCGTTTATCAAGTTGAGAAAGTACATGGTAAACAAGAACAACGTATTAAAATCTACTACAACTGTATCGGAGCAATTGAAATAGAACCAAATGTAAAGATGGAGACCAGTTGATTGGAACGTAAGGTGGCGACTCCTGCGGAAAAAGCATGAGTCTTGAGGCCCCGCAGGAAGTGAACTTCTTCCAAGGAGGCTCATGCCATGCCCTGAGGAAAGCGTCCACCTGAAGGGCAAATCAACGGAGTAAGAAGGCAAGACAAAAGGCATAGCCGTGAATCTTACGACTATGCCTTTTTTAAAAAACTATTCATCACTATCAGCACCACCCTAAAGTTAGATTTTTTAGTCTAACTTTAGGGTGACACTACATTTTGCCTTGTGTTTGTTCTACTTACTTATAGGAAATAACTGTCTCACGCTCAATCAGCCGGTGAGGTATAATGATACGTTTCTTAACACTATCAGTTTTTTTTAATTGCTCTAAAAACTCTTGTAGCGCCAAGTGTCCTAATTCTTTGCTATTGACATCAATTGACGTAATGTAGGGATGAATCAATGTTGAAAAAATTGAATTATTAAAACTTATGACTGAGATATCATCAGGTACCAACCAATCATTGAGCTGAATAAATTGAATCAACCTTAAAGCAAACATATCATCAATCGCAATACAAGCACTCACTTGACTACTAGTTATTTTATCTTTTAGAGCTAAAAAATCACTTGCTTCTTTTAAAACACTATAGTCTAGTACTTTTAAATTCTGTTCTCCAAGACATCTTCTATACCCAAAATAACGCTCTTTAAAGAAATTCTCGTTTTCAGTATTAGTAACAAACAGAACATTTGAATGTCCTTTATCAATCAAATATTGAGTCGCTGTTCTTCCTAATATTTGATTATCATTATCCACACAACTTGCTTCATTATGATATTTATATGGCTGTCCGATAATTGTAAAGGGAACGCGTTGATCAACTAAGTAATCTAGCACTTGATCGTCTTCACGAACATATAACAAAATAAACCCATCTACCCGTTTTTGTCTATACATCAATTGTACATTTTTCAATAATTCTTCCTGGTTTTCTCCAGTAGCTAAGGAAACCGTCATTTGATGATGACTAGCTTCTTCATTAATAGCTGAAATAACTTCCAAATAAAAAGGGTTACTTTCTTTATCTTTTGTACCTAAGGCAGGTAGAATAACCCCAACAGCATTAGATAAGTTACTGGCCAAGTTTCTTGCAGCAACATTTGGTACATAACCTAATTTATCCATCGCTTTTCTGACTCTTTCTTTTGTCTCCTCAGAAATACTCGGGTGGTCTTTTAATGTCCTTGATACCGTTGACGGAGCAACGCCAACTTCTCTTGCAACATCCTTGATTGTCACACTCATATTTTCACCTCAATATATGCTTAGCATACTTCAACTAACACACCAAAATGGTCACTTACAATAGGTGTACCCACTCCGTCAAAAACAACTTTTGAAGAAGCAACAGGAACCATTTTATTCACCCAGATATAATCAACTCGTAAGTTATCTTGACTGTTTTTCCAACCATCAATATTAGGCGGGATAGTATAATCACCCAATTTTTGATGTGCCAAAGAATATGTATCATAAAAATCTCTTCTGATTAAATCATACCCTTCATCGCTAATATTAGCAGGATTGTTAAAGTCCCCTAATAATACCACATTTGCTTCACTTAAAGGTAATGATTTTAACAAGTTATCCCATTCATACTTAAAGCCTGTGTTATCTTTTTGCCACCAAGAAAAATGACAACTAACAAAACAGTATTCCCTAGATGCGATAGTTTGTCGTCCTAGTAAAACTTTACGCCTTCTATAATCCACTATATCAAACTCTTCAGATATTAAAAGGGAGCTTGTTTCCATTTTTTCTTTTGACAACAAGCAAATTCCCTCATCATATTTACCATAACCAATATGACACATACTCCATGACCAGTAATAATCACATCCAAGATCCTTAAGCAAAGTAACCAACACTAACCCAGCATTATCTTCTTTAATAGTAACCTCCTCATTTTTTGGTGAAATAAAATGAAGAGGGTCGTTAACGACATCAGCCCCAATAGACTGGTTAACTTCTTGTAAGGCAATCACATCAATATTTTCTTTTAAAATAAAGGCTGCAATTTCTTCAAATTTTGTTAGTTGATTTTCTTCCATCCAACTATGAATATTTAACGTCAGGTACTTCATTTTCCCTTGTCTCCTTTACAATCTAAGTAAACCAATCACCTCTCCTGCACTCACCTGATTTTTATCTTCTACTTCAAAAGAATCAATCATCTCACTATTTGTTATCACAACAACAATCACAGTTTCTTTTCCTTCTTCTCTAACACAATCCCAGTCAGCTGAGGCTATCACCTCTCCTGCACTCACTTTATCTCCAACAGCTACTTTTGTCTCAAAAGCTTGTTTTGCCATCTCTACTGTATCTAGTCCCATATGAACGAGTACCTCTAGGCCATCTGAATTCACAATTCCTAAAGCATGTTTTGTTGGAAAAATAGTTGTGATTTCACCTGATACTGGAGAAACAACCTCACTAGTACTTGGCTCAATAGCATACCCCTCACCCATCACTTTTGATGAGAACACTTCATCTTTTACTTCAGTAATGGCTAATAATTTACCATCACTAACCGCACATAAAGAAATAACTGCACCATTTTTATTAGGTGTTTGTTGTTGATTATCAACTTTTTCAATTGGTTGACTCACCTTAGCCTTTGAAAAATCAAATGACGATTGTAGAGCATCTTCAATATCTGATTTCAAGACATCAGCTTTAGGACCATAAACCGCCTGTACACCTTTGTCTTTCACAAATAAGCCCATGGCACCAGCTTGTTTCCACTTTTCCTCAGCTCCAACTTTTTGTGGATCAATGATTGTCACACGCAAACGAGTCATACAAGCATCTACATCTACAATATTATCTCGTCCACCTAAAAGATTAACCACTTGAACGACTTGTTGGCTAATACCATCACTTAAAGAAGAATTAGAATCAGCTTGAGTTGATGTGTCCACATCATAATTACCATTTCTACCTGGTGTAGCGAAATTAAATCGTTTTATCATCCAATTAGATAAGAAATAAGCAATAACTGTAAAGACGATGACACAGACTAAATAATTAATTAAATCACGACCAAGTCCTGCCTTTAATGTAATCGGTATACAAGTTAGTAATTCTATGTTTCCAAAAGAATGAATCCTCATATCAATTATATCTGCCATAGCAAAAGCTGCCCCTTGTAAAATAGCATAAACGACATATAAAGGTACAGCTGCAAACATAAACATAAATTCAAGTGGTTCTGTCACACCTGTTAAAAAGACAGCTAATGCTGCTGAAACATACATCGATTTGTATTGACTTTTTTTATCAGCATCTACATTTTTAAACATAGCATAAGAAACACCCATTAAAATTCCTGATGCACCAATCATTTGACCGACTTTAAATCTAGCAGGTGTCCAGTTATTTAACACATAGTTATATTGTTCAGCATTTTTAGCGGTATCTAAATTCATTAAATCTGTTGCCCAAGCTAACCATAATGGATCTTGTCCATATACAACTGTACCTGCTTGTGCACCTGATAAAATCTCATAAGATCCACCTAATTGTGTATAATTAATTGGAATGGTTAACATATGATGTAGTCCAAATGGCAGTAGCAGTCTCTCAAGAGTACCATATAAAAACGGTGCCAACACTGGAGCTGAGTCTTGTGATGTTGCTATCCATAGACCAAAATTATTAATACCTGATTGAATCACCGGCCAAATAATTGCTAAAACCAAAGATACTATCACTGACCATAAAATTACTACAAAAGGAACAAAACGTTTTCCATTAAAAAATGATAAAGCATCTGGAAGTTTACGATAATTATAGTATTTATTATAAGCCATAGCCCCCACAAAACCTGCAATAATCCCAACAAAAACGCCCATGTTTAAAGCTGGTGCCTCTAAAACACTAGTAAAAAATCCTTTTACCATAATTTTTGTACCAAATAATGTATGAGTAAACGCATCTTCCTGGTTTAGCATCTCACTTGTTACACCAAAAATTGAACCTGTAATTCTATTAATTAAAACAAAAGAAATACCCGCAGCAAAAGCACCACCTGCTCTATCTTTTGCCCAACTCCCACCAATAGCTAAGGCAAACAAAAGATGAAGGTTACCAATAATTCCCCAACCAATACTTTCAACTACACCACCCGTTGTGACTAACCAAGCCATATTTTGATTGATTAACGGAATTGTTTTACCAATACTAATCATCAGTCCTGCTGCTGGCATCACAGCTACTACAACCATCAAAGCTTTCCCAAATTTTTGCCAAAATTCAAAGTTAAATATTTTCTTCATGATACTCTCTCCTTACGCAATCGTTTTCTCTATATCTAAGTATACGAATAAGTTAACGTATTGTAAATAGATAATTGATTATATAAAAAATAATGTTACCAGTAACAAGATGGCTAAATCCTAAAAAAACTATTGATTTCGCAACCGTTCGCATATATGCTTAAAGCAAGAAAAAATAATAGGAGGCACGTTTAATGGAACATTTAAAACGTTTATTTAATATTGACCCATGGACATTATCTACTCACTCACTACACTCAGAGGATATGAGACTACAAGAATCTTTAACTAGTATCGGTAATGGTTACATGGGTATGCGTGGTAATTTTGAAGAAGGCTTCTCAGGTGATCACCATCAGGGAAGTTATTTAGCTGGCGTGTGGTATCCAGATAAAACCCGTGTTGGCTGGTGGAAAAATGGTTACCCAGATTATTTCGGAAAAGTGATTAATGCCATTAATTTTATAGCTTTAGATATTTACATTAACCAAGAAAAAATAGATTTATACACACAAGATGTTGAAGATTTTTATCAAGAACTAGATATGAAGCATGGTATATTAACTCGTCACTATACTATCTCTATTGGTGATGCAACTGTTCAACTTAAATTCAAACGCTTTTTAAGTTTAACTATAAAAGAACTTGGGGTTGTCCAATTTAGCGCTAAAGCTATAAAAGGAAACCCTGATATTAAAATCATCTCAAAATTAGATAACTATGTACATAATGAAGACAGTAATTATGATGATATGTTTTGGGATGAGATCGCAACAACTGATCACTCCATCACAACTCGTACGATTCCAAATGATTTTGATATTGAACAGTTCACTGTAACAGCCTTAATGGAGAACCACATCTCAGTGCCTGCTACCAGAAAACTCCATTCATCTAAATTATGTGTTAGTGAAACTTTAAACGTTACGTTAGAAGAGGGAAACTCTTTTACTCTAAATAAATATGTTGTGATTGTAACAAGCCGTGATGTCGCTGCTGATGAACAATATAAGTCTGCTAAAACATTAATGGATGACGTTTTAACACATTCATTTGAAGAGTTAGAAGAGATGCATAAAAAAGAATGGGAAAAGCGCTGGGAGTTAGCTGATGTTGTTATCAAAGGAGATGAAGCAGCCCAACAAGGAATCCGTTTTAACTTATTCCAATTATTTAGTACTTATTATGGTGAGTATGCTAGGTTAAACATTGGACCAAAAGGCTTTACTGGTGAAAAATATGGCGGGGCAACTTATTGGGATACAGAAGCCTATGCTGTCCCTCTTTACTTGGCATTGTCAGACCCTTCTGTCACTATGAATTTATTGAAATATCGTCACAATCAATTACCACAAGCTTTCCATAATGCTAAGCAACAAGGTCTAAAAGGAGCCCTATACCCAATGGTGACTTTCACTGGTGTTGAGTGCCATAATGAGTGGGAAATTACTTTTGAAGAAATTCATCGAAATGGTGCTATTGCCTATGCTATCTATAACTATACAAATTATACTGGAGATACTTCTTACCTAGAAAAAGAAGGACTTGAAGTGTTAACTGCCATTTCAAGATTTTGGGCAGATCGTGTTCACTACTCAAAACGTCATGGAAAATACATGCTTCACGGAGTTACTGGACCAAACGAGTATGAAAATAATGTTAACAACAACTGGTACACTAACTTGATTGCTACTTGGGTTCTTCAATACACTCTTGATAATTATGAAACATTTAAAGACAGTGCTATTGTGACCATTGATGAAGATGAAAAAAAACATTGGCAAGATATTATTGATAATATGTACTACCCAACAGATGAGGAACTAGGCATTTTTGTCCAGCATGATACTTTCTTAGATAAGGATTTAAAACCTGTGACAGAGCTGAGTGCTAAAGATGTTCCACTTAACCAAAACTGGTCTTGGGACAAAGTCTTACGTTCTTGTTTTATTAAGCAGGCAGATGTCCTTCAAGGTTTATACTTCTTTAATGATCAATTTAGCTTAGAAGAAAAACAACGTAATTTTGATTTCTACGAACCAATGACAGTCCATGAATCATCTCTATCTCCTTGTATTCACTCTATTTTAGCAGCTGAATTAGGTATGGAAGAAAAAGCCATTGAGATGTACCAACGTACTGCAAGACTAGATTTAGATAATTACAATAATGACACAGAAGACGGCTTACATATTACTAGTATGACCGGAAGTTGGTTAGCTATCGTCCAAGGATTTGCTCAAATGAAGACCTTTAATGATTCCCTATCATTTGCACCTTTCTTACCAAGCCAATGGGATGAATATGCTTTTCATATTAATTACCGTGACCGACTACTACATATCACAGTAAACAATCAAGTCAACATTAGTTTACTTAAAGGAGAACCATTAGATATCACCATTTACGGTAAAAGCCATCACCTCAGCAAAGAATTAAATTTACCAATCCAATAAACTAAAGTGACTCAAAAGTCGATTTGCTCTGAGTAACTGGAAGCGTTGATACACAATTGGCTGTTTCAATTGAGTATTGATGCTGAAGTTACCGAAAAAGCAGACTTTTTAGTCCGGATTAAACCAAAGTGACTCAAAAGTCGATTTGCTCTAAGTAACTGGAAGCGTTGATACACAATTGGCTGTTTCAATTGTGTATTGATGCTGAAGTTACCGAAAAAGCAGACTTTTTAGTCCGGATTAAACCAAAGTGACTCAAAAGTCGATTTACTCTTAGTTGTTAACAATATTAAATAAAAAATAGATAAAAGGGCTGATGTTGACACGCAGCCTCTTTTTATCATCTACCACCAATAAAGGAGACGTTGATTAGTATGTTTAAAGCTGTATTATTTGATTTGGATGGTGTCATTACTGACACAGCAGAATACCACTACAAAGCTTGGAAAGAACTAGCTAGAGGACTTGGAATTGATATTGACCGAAAGTTTAACGAACAGCTAAAAGGAGTTAGCCGAGAAGATTCTCTAACTCTAATCCTACAAAAAGGTAATAAACTTGAAGACATAAGTGAGGATGAATTTAGACAACTAGCAAAAGAAAAAAATGACCACTATGTCACTCTAATTAAATCTATCACTAAAGAGGATATCTATCCTGGTATTGCTGAACTATTAAAAGATTTATCAAAAAACCAAATTAAAATAGCTCTAGCTTCTGCCAGTAAAAATGGACCTGCTTTACTAGATATGATGGGGATTCGTCATTATTTCGATGCCATTGTTGATCCTGCTTCTCTAAAACAAGGTAAACCTGCTCCAGATATTTTTCTTGAAGCAGCTAAAGAAGTTTGCGTACCAATCCATGAGTGTATTGGTATTGAAGATGCTAAAGCAGGTATTGAAGCCATCAAAGCAAGTGGTGCCTTACCAGTAGGTGTCGGATCAACCCAAGATTTAGGTGATGATATTGTCGTTGTCCCAAATACAAAAGATTTAACCTTGAGTTTTCTAAAACGAATTTGGGAGGAAAAATAATGGAAGTTGTTATCAAAGAAGATAAACAGAGTCAAATCAAATTTATCACTGTGATTCAACCCCATATGGAGGTAACTTTTACAAATTTTGGAGCACGTATTCATGAGTGGCAAGTAGAAGATAAGGATGGGGTAAAAGAGAATATCGTACTAACTATAGACAAACCTGAAGACATATTAAATGATACGGCTCAATTCGGTGCCTTAGTGGGACCTGTTGCCGGTAGAATTAAAAATGCCGATTGGAATGGTATTAGCCTAGAAAAAAATTTAGGTAAACATCACATCCATGGTAGTAGTAACGGTTGGTGGCACCAGTTTTGGGATGTTGATATAGAGGAGACAGCTAATAGTGTTTTCGTTCATTTCTCTTTAAAAGATACTGATTCTGGTTATCCTGGTCCAATTCACGTCACTAATACTTATGAGGTAACCAAAAAGGCGATTGCTATGACTACAACTTGTCAAACAGATGAGGAAACAATTGTTAATCCAACTAATCATGTTTATTTCAACTTAAGTGGTAACGCTAAGGAAGATATATCAACACACGCTTTAGAAATACCAGCTGATTACATCACTGAAACAGATGAAGACAACCTACCTACTGGTAAACTTATACCAGTGGCAGGTACAGGTTATGATTTTAACCAACTAACTACCATTGAAACTAATTTTAACAATCTAAGTTCAGGACTTGACGATGCTTTTATTTTAAGTCAATCACACCCTATCATTAAATTGACTCACCCTGAATCTGGCCGAGAATTAACTATTACAACGGATAGAAAGGCAGCTGTTGTTTTTTCAATGACTGACTTTAACCTAGATTATTGTGTTAATGGCAAACAAGTTTCTTCTCAACTAGGTCTAGCTATTGAAACACAAGAATTACCAGATATTGTTCATTTTCCTGAATGGGGTAGCATCAATTTGTCAAAAGGCGATACAAGAATATACAAAACAACTTATAACATTGAAAATACTTAAATATTTTTACTAAAAAATATGAGTTAAGAGGAACATAAATAAAAAAGAGGCTGACGTGTATATGTCAGCCTCTTTTCCTATAATTAATCACACTAACCCCTTCCCGAACTAGTATGATGAGTTAACAATTAACAGATTGGGTCATTTTTAAATAGGTATGACGCTTACCTCGTATCGCAATGGATAAAGCCTTGATATTCTCTGGGGCAGCTGTTCCATTAAATCCTGCATCTCCAATATGCTGAATATCAGCCCTTGCTCGCTTACTTGTTAGAGCAAGCTGTCTAATGGTTTCCACATCGGTACCAGCTTGAACAAAGTCCTCTATCACATCATCTGTTATAATTTTCTCAAATACACCAGCTGAGTGCATTTTTCCTTTTTAATATAACAAGAGATAATCATTCTATTTTAGTTATATCAACTTATTGACCCTTTTACGAAAACAATTTGACTTCTACTAACCCCTTATTTATAATAATTCTAAACAAAGAATTATTTTGTTTGAATCTTTAACTATTCTAGGAGGCTATCAATTATGTCATTAATCGGTAAAGAAATTGAAGAATTTACAACAGAAGCATATCACGAGGGAGATTTTATAACTGTCTCTAGTGAAGATTTTAAAGGTAAATGGAGCATTGTTTGTTTTTATCCTGCAGATTTTACTTTTGTCTGCCCCACTGAATTAGAAGATTTACAAGAGCAATACCCAGCCCTACAAAAATTAGGTGTAGAAGTATACTCTTGCTCAACCGATACACATTTTACTCATAAAGCATGGCATGATACGTCAGATGCTATTGGTAAAATCAAATATATTATGTTAGGTGATCCATCTCACCATATCTCTCGTTCATTCGATGTTTTAGATGAAAAATCTGGTCTAGCTCAACGTGGGACTTTTATCATTGACCCAGATGGGATCGTTCAAGCAGTTGAAATCAATGCTGATGGTATCGGGCGTGATGCTAGTGGCTTAATTGATAAAGTTCGTGCAGCTCAATACGTTCGTGAAAATCCAGGTGAAGTTTGCCCTGCAAAATGGAAAGAAAGTGGCGAAACATTAAAACCAAGCTTTGATTTAGTTGGTAAAATTTAAGGAGCTAAAATAATATGTTTGATAATGAAACAAAACAACAACTAGAACAATACTTAACTCTATTAGAAAATCCAGTTCGCTTCACTGCAAGCTTAGATACTTCTGATGATTCAAGTAAAGTATTTGAATTTATCGATAGTGTAGCTAAAATGTCAGATAAAATTTCTATTGAAAAAGAAAAACTATCACGCACGCCATCTTTTGAAATCAATCCAATTGATAACAAAAGTGGTATCACCTTTGCTGGTGTACCAAATGGACATGAGTTTTCATCATTTCTTTTAGCACTACTTCAAGTTGGAGGGCGTGCTCCAAAAATTGAAAAGACACAAATCAAACAAATAACAGCTATTAAAGATGAACTACACTTTGATTCTTACATCAGTCTAACTTGTCACAATTGTCCAGACGTTGTACAGGCGCTAAATATATTAACTGTCTTAAATCCCAACATTACTAGTACTATGGTTGAAGGTAGTATGTACCAAAATGAAATTGAGGCAAAAAATATTTTAGCTGTCCCAACGGTTTACTTAAACGGGGAAGAATTTGCCAGTGGACGTATGTCTTTAGAAGATATTCTAGAAAAAATCACTGGTCCAACTGATGTGACTGAACTTGATGAAAAAGAAGTTTTCGATTGTTTAGTCATTGGCGGTGGACCTGCTGGGGCTAGTGCTGCCATCTATGCTGCTCGTAAAGGTATCCATACAGGTATGGTGGTTGATACATTTGGTGGACAAGTGTTAGACACATTAGGTATTGAAAATCTAATTGGCACACCTTACGTTGAAGGCCCTCATTTAATGCGTCAAGTAGAAGCTCACGTTAATGAATATAATGTTAATGTGATGAAAAAACAACGTGCTAAAACTATTGAAAAAAATGAACATTTTGATGTTGTTTTAGAAAGCGGAGCAACTCTTCATGCTAAGAGTTTAGTTTTATCAACAGGGGCTCGTTGGAGAAATATCAATGTTCCTGGTGAATCTGAATTTAAAAATAAAGGGGTTGCTTATTGTCCACATTGTGATGGTCCTTTATTTACTGGTAAAGATATTGCTGTTATTGGTGGGGGGAATTCTGGTATTGAGGCTGCTATTGATTTAGCAAATATGGCTAAACACGTCTATGTTTTAGAATTTTTACCTGAATTAAAAGCAGATAACATTTTACAAGAAAAACTACGCTCTTTACCAAATGTAACGGTTATTACTAATGCAGCCACACAAGAAATTCAAGGTGATTCTAATGTTAATGGTATTTCTTATAAAGATAATATCACTCAAGAAATTCATAGATTAGACGTACAAGGAGTCTTTATCTTAGTTGGACTTGTACCAAATACTGAATGGCTACCAGATTTTATTGATGTGACAAATCGCGGGGAAATCGTAACTGAAAAAAATGGATCAACAAACACACCTGGTATTTTTGCGGCAGGTGATTGTACAGACTCCGCCTATAAACAAATCATTATCTCAATGGGATTAGGAGCAACCGCAGCCCTTGGAGCCTTTGATTACCTCATTAGACAATAACAAGGTGATTCAAAAAGTAGTTTGCTCTAAATAACTGGAGGATTAGGTAATCAATTGGCTTTTTCAATGAATTACCTAAAATGACGTTATCATAAAAAAATACACCTCCGTTAATTTCATTTTACATGAATTCAACGGGGTGTGTTTATATTTGTCTCATCGTTTGGGGCCAGTTCAAAAGCTAGTCATAGACTAATTTTTGAGGGTTTTTATTTAACTATTTTGAATAAAATTCATGACTGCTCCAATTAAATTAGCATCATTTTTAAACTGACAAGCTACAATCTCAGGCATAATACTACCTACTCCTTGACCATCTAATAATATTTTTAATCTCTTCGACAACTCAACAGGTAGCTCCTCACGCTCAGAAACACCCCCACCAATCATCACAAGTTCAGGATCAATAGATACTTGAATATTATACAAAGACTGAGCAAGGTCATCATACATCTCTTTCACCAGTTCAATTGCTAACTCATTTTTTTCATCAACTAAAGCAAATATTTCCTTACCTGTCACTTTTTCTCCAGTTAATTCCTCATAACGATTAGCTACTTTAACAATCGTACCTGTCATACTTAGTATTTTATCCGTTTTATTTTTTAATAAACCAAATTCTCCGCCAAATAAATGGCTTCCTTTATAGATTTTACCATTAATAAAAATTGCACCACCAACACCTGTTCCTAATACAATAAACACAGCATTATTAGCTTTCTCACCTGCTCCAAGAGCCATCTCTGCAATACCAGCACAGTTAGCATCATTTTCAATAGTTACTGGCAAATTAAATTCTTTTTCTAACCTATCATAAATAGGAAAATCATGCAGATAAGGAACTGCACTAATCCCTTCGATGACTCTAGCATCAGCATTCACAGCTCCAGGAGAGCTAATAGCAACACCTTTTACCTCTTTTGGAGCTGAGTTTATCACGTCTTTCATGCTTACAATCATATCATCCATTGTTTCTGGTGTAACAAAAGAAGATTGATGCTTTAGTTGATTGTCTATCCAAAAACCATACTTAACTGCTGAACCACCTATATCAAAAGCTACAATCGCATCCATTCATATACTCCTTAGTATCCGTTATTTTTAGAGACTTCTTTATACCAAAGACCACTTTTCTTGAGTGTTCTCTCAAAATGATTATCTAAATCTACTCGGTAAAAACCATAACGATTACGGTAACCATTTAACCATGACCAGCAATCAACAAAGGTCCAAGTATGATAACCAAAACAGTTACTACCTAGTTCAATCCCCTTATGTAATTGATCTAAGTGTTCAATCATAAACTCAATCCGGTAATCATCTTGAATCATGCCATCTTCATCCATAAAACGCTCCTCATCAGCTACACCCATACCGTTTTCAGAAACATACCACGGAATATTACCGTAATCATCTTTCATCATGATTGACACATCATATAAAGCTTCTGGATAGATTTCCCAACCACGATATGGATTGATTCTCTTATCTGGCCAATCATATGAGCTAAAGAAGTCACTTGGCATTTTAGCTGGTTTTTGTGTGTTTTTAGGTGCTTGAACACGCATTGGTTGGTAGTAGTTAATACCGATGAAATCAACAGGATAGTCTTTCATCAGAGTTTTATCTCCATCAACTGTCACTGGTAGCAATTCATTTTCTGCTAATATTTCATAAAGTCCAGTTGGCATATGCCCTAAAACACAAGGATCTAAAAAGCTTTTTACAATTAATAAGTCAGCAATACGTCTTGCTTTGTCATCTTCTGGTTCCTCACTCTTAGCATAAATAGGTGTCACATTTAAAATAATTCCAATATTACCTTCATGTTGACCATCTTTAAAAGCCTTTACTGCTGAAAAATGAGCCATCAATGTGTTATATCCAACCTGAATCGCTTTTTTAAAATCAACAATAGCTGGATAATGGAATTCATACAAATAACCACACTCAATATGGACTAAAGGCTCATTAAACGTCGCCCAGTCTTTCACGATATCACCGAATTGTTCAAAGGCAGTTTTAGCATAAAAACCAAAAGCATCAACTGATTCACGTGTTTCCCAACCACCTTTTTCCATTAACCACCACGGCATATCAAAATGAAATAAATTAATGATTGGCTTGATACCACTATCTACTAAACTTTGGAAGTAATCACGGTAAAACGTAACGGCTTCTTGATTTAAAGTCTTGCCATCAGGTAACAAGCGAGCCCAAGAAATTGATGTACGATATGAATTCATACCAATATCTGTCATCCGCTTAACATCACCTTTGTAATATTCATATACATTAGATGTATCTTGTGGTCCTTGATCTTTATTAAATTTTTCTGGGTTGAGCTCAAACCATTTATCCCAAGTTGAAGCACTTTTCCCATTTGTTAAAGCATGGCCTTCTGTTTGAGGAGCAGAAGCTGCTGATCCCCATAAAAAATCTTTTGGAAATTGTTTCATAATGATTCTCCTTTATCTAATATAATGATAACGCTTTTCTTCATTATAGAATAAGATATAACTTTTATAAAGAACTTTTCGATTTTTTTAAAAATGATATATCAATTAACGGAATAAAAAAATAAGAGAGTCCCCTTTAAGGCACTCTCTAGTGTTTAGTATTCTTCGATATCTTCTTCTACTTTAAATGAAATACGGTCATGAACTCGTCTAAAAATAGAAGGAGAAAATTCTAAATGATTGTACGCGGCAACTTTTTCTGTTGCTTCAAGCATTAAAATTTCAATTTTTTTAGTAAATATATATAACTCATCTGGTGGACAAGGTGTGTAGGATAATAAAAATTCAGTTTCTAGGTGTGATAATTTAGATCGTTTTCCTTCATATTTAGACCAAATACGATCATAGTTTGGAATCTCTCCTTTTGATAAGTACCACATAGAAACCAAGTGTTGTTTAATATTTAAAATAATAGCTTCCATATTATTTGGCTCACCTCTACGCCATGCACGGTATAATTCAAAATAATAGCCATAATATTCATTTAACACAGAATCAAATGTCCCTTGAGTAATCTCATACTCTAGTCCTTGTGACAATGCTCGTAAATCTGCTAAAATACCTTCATCATCTTTGACAATATCAATTTGCTTCATCCAGATACTTGGCTCTAACATCTCTTTTCGGTAGACAAATAAATCTAATTGAACAAATGTTGCATAATTAATAACTGAGTAATTTTCAGTAAATGTTTCAACAAATAGGTACTCCCCAATAGACTTAATAATATCTTGTTGCTTTCTAACTAAATCGATCCCATCAATAACTACTATTCTAGCATCAATATCAGAATAATAATCTTCTTCTTTTGATCCAATTGACCCTCCAAAGAAACAACCAATGATTTCTTCATCTTCTTTGACAAGTCGTACTAGACGATTTTTTAATTTATCACGTTCTACTGGTAAATTAGAATCTACTAACATCACTTCACTCCTCACATAATAAAAATCTTATAGTCTTAGTATATGAAAAAAAACATAATATATCAAAGGTAACCAATCAAATTATCTAAGAGAATACCAAAATTTTCCTCTTTTATGTCATATACTTCAAAATTATAGATATATTTGTAATAAAAATATACCATATTTCATAACTATCTCTACCAATATAAATATACAATTCTACTTATTTTATTATTATATATGTCATAAAAACCAATTTAATTATTATTTCACACCTTAATGGAATAGTACGTTTTAATATTACATTGTAACAAAAATCGTTAATAAGGCTGTTTCTTGTCATACAACTTAATTATTTCCTTTACCTATGTCATATTTATTGCTGTTAAAGTATTTCTTGTAAGCGAGGAATATAGACCTCTAAATTAAAACGAATAAGGGAGATTTTTATGAAATCACTAAAAACTATTATTGTAGGAAGTACTTTAGCATGTGGATTATTACTTGGAACTAGCGTTTTAGCCGACTCATTATATACAGTTAAATCAGGAGATACTCTATCAGCTATCTCAAAAGAATTTGTAGGTAGCAACAAATTAGTTGAGCAAATTGCTAAAGATAATGATATTTCAGATATCAACTTAATTTTTCCAGGACAAGAACTAAAAATCAAATTTGATAATGATAAAAAAGTAACGCCAGTGACAACTCAAAAAGCCGAAGAAGGAAAACCTGATGTTAAGGAAGAAGAACCTATTGTTGACAATACTCAAGAAGAAGACATTATTAGTGATGAGGCAGATGAGATAAATGTAGGGGAATCTGATAACAATCACACAGAATATACTGGTGAATCATCAAGTGCTAAAGAATGGATTGCCCAGCGTGAATCAGGTGGGGATTATAATGCAACAAATGGTTATCATATTGGACGTTATCAATTAGACCCAAGTTACTTAAACGGGGATCATTCTCCAGAAAACCAAGAAAAAGTAGCTGATGAGTATGTTTCAGGACGTTATGGTTCATGGGAAAATGCTCAAGAATTCTGGATGAATAACGGTTGGTACTAAGAATAGATAAATAAGTCTCATTTAAAACTTAAAAGTCAGAAAACGGTTCGATATATAACCATTTTCTGACTTTTTTATATTACTAATTTAAATAGTTTTAGGTTTGAATCGTTTTAATCGTAGAGCATTTAGTAAAACAGAAACTGAACTAAAACTCATGGCAGCTCCAGCAATCATTGGATTAAGTAATGGACCTCCAAATAAGTAAAGAACTCCCATAGCAACTGGAATACCTAATACGTTATAAGCAAAAGCCCAAAACAGATTTTCTTTAATGTTTGTGATCGTTGCATGAGATAATTCAATTGCTGTCGGCACATCCATTAAATCACTTCTCATTAACACAATATCTGCTGACTCCATAGCTACATCTGTTCCTGATCCAATAGCTAAACCAATATCAGCTTGAGCAAGAGCTGGTGCATCATTAATCCCATCTCCTACCATTCCAACTTTTTTACCTTCTTCTTGAAGTTTTTTCACTTCACTTGCTTTATCTTCTGGTAACACATCACTCAATACACGAGTAATACCAACTTGTTTAGCTATTGCCATAGCAGTTCGCTCATTATCTCCTGTCATCATGACAACTTCAATACCCATACTTTGTAATTTTTTAATCGCTTGATGACTACTTGCTTTAATCGTGTCAGCTACAGCAATAATACCTAACAACTCTGTTTTAGTTGCCATATACATTGGTGTTTTACCTTCTGAGGCAAGTTGATTTGACACATCAATAGCTTTGTCTAATGATAACTGATTTTTTTCTATTAGTTTTTTATTTCCAATTAAATAAGTCACATCATTCATAACAACTTCAATACCATGACCTGGGACTGCTTCAAAATCAGAAACTTCTACAAAATTCATGTCTTTTTCTTTTGCTTTTTCTACAATAGCAGCACCTAATGGATGTTCTGATCCTGTTTCAGCGGACGCTGCTAAGCGTAGTAACTCATCAGAAGACATATTTGATAAAACATGGATATCTGTTACGACAGGTTTTCCTTCTGTAATCGTTCCTGTTTTGTCGAATACAATTGTTTGTAATTTATGAGTAGTTTCAAGAGCGTCCCCACTTTTAATCAATACACCATTTTCAGCTCCCTTACCAGTCCCCACCATAATAGCTGTTGGTGTTGCTAGACCTAGCGCACAAGGACAGGCAATAACTAAAACTGAGATCGTAATGGTTAAAGCAAAGATCCAAGATTCTTGTCCAAGGGTAAACCATAAGACACCAGATAAAATAGCTAAAACAATCACGATTGGTACAAAAACACCAGACACTTTATCTGCCATTTGAGCAATCGGTGCTTTGGAACCTTGGGCATCTTCTACTAATCGAATAATTTGAGATAGCGTTGTATCTTTCCCTACTTTTGTTGCTTCAAATTGAAAGCTTCCTGTTTTATTCATACTTGCACCAACAACTAAGTCCCCTACTGTTTTTTCAACAGGAATACTCTCCCCAGTAATCATCGACTCATCTAGTGCACTACTTCCTGAGACAATCATCCCATCCACAGGTACTTTCTCTCCAGGACGGACTACAATCACATCACCTACTTGAACTTGTTCAATTGGTGTTTCCACTTCTTTTCCATCATTTAAAACCATTGCTGTTTTAGGAGCTAGCCCCATTAATTTTTTAATGGCTTCAGACGTTTTACCTTTTGAGACTGCCTCGAAATATTTACCTAACGTAATCAAAGTTAAAATGACTGCTGCTGATTCATAATATAAATCCATAGCAAATCCAGCATCACCTTGGAAAACTTTTATAGTACCGTAAATACTGTAAAGTGTAGCAGCACTTGTTCCTAGTGCTACTAAAGAGTCCATATTAGGATGACCTTTAAATAATGCTTTAAAACCAACTAAGAAAAATGCCCAACCAACTATAATCACTGGAAGTGTTAAAATTAACTGCGTCATAGCAAATCTCTCTGGATATACTCCTGGATTAATCATACCTGGTATAGGTAGTCCAACCATATGTCCCATTGAAATATATAGCAAAGGAATAGTGAATATTGCTGATAACCAGAATCGTTTCCACATCGTTTTAACATGTGCTTCTTTTTGCTCTCTAATACGGTCTGCTTCTGAGATACTGTCAGATCTTAGAATAGCTTTATAACCTGCATCACTAACGACTTTAATGACATCATTAATTGAAGCTTCCTCTGTGTTTAGCCCAACGGATAGTTGCTCTGTTGCAAAATTGACATTAGCACTTGTCACACCTGGCATATTCGCTACAGCTTTTTCAATGGTTTGGGCACACGATGAACACGTCATACCTTCTAAATTAAACTGAATGCTCTCACTTGGTACTACTACCTGATAACCTGCTTGAGCCACAGCATCAATGACAGCTTGCTCTTGTGATGATTCATCATCAAATACTATATTTAATTGTTCAGTTGCTAAATTAACAGATGCTTCTTTAACACCACTGACTTTTGCTGCTGTTTTTTCAACTGTTTGAGCACAAGATGCACAACTCATACCTTCAACAGTATATTTTTTTGTCATTTCCATTATTATCTCTCCTCACATCGGCACTGTCCTGGTATACATGTACAGATTATAGTATCCGGAGCCGTTTGTTTTTTTTCTTCTAATAATTGTTGTAATTTTTCTATATCAGATAAACTTAATTCTTCCTCATTTATTAATTGATAAGTCAGCTTTCCTACATCTTTATTACAGACTTTCTCTAATAGGTGATCAATCGCATGATTCATACCAGACTCTTCTTTAATCAAAGCACTATAAACGAATTGCTTTCCTTCTCGTCTTGTTTCTAAATAACCTTTATCAACTAGTCTAGATAGTAGCGTTTTAACTGTTGATGGTTTCCACTGGGTTTTCTCATGTAATATGTCGATCATGTCATTACTTGTACTTTCTTTTTGCGTCCAAATTACCCGCATAATCTCTCACTCTGAATCAGTGATAGTATCAATTAATTCAACAGCCATTCTATTCTCCTCCTTTTAAAACTACAATTGTAGATTTATTATAAAAAAAAATAATTTCTCTTTCTTTACTATGAATACATCATAACTCATCAATCTACTGAATAGGTTACACTTAGTTGAACAATAAAGATAAGGTGTCTATACTTAATAAAAAACAAAGTAGGAGCTTATTTCATGACAACTAACAGAAAACCAAGACGGACCTTCAAAGAATCATTTAAGAAACAAATGGTGGAACTGCATAAATCAGGAAAACCTAGAAAAGATATTTTAAGAGAATATGACCTGACACCATCAACCTTTGATAAATGGGTAAAACAATATAATCAGTCAGGATCATTCAAAGAGAAAGATAATTTGACACCAGAAGAAAAAGAGTTGCGTGAATTACGAAAACTAAATAAAGAACTGATGATGGAGAATGATATTTTAAAGCAAGCGGCGCTGATATTCGGACGAAAGTAGAAGTTGTTAGGGAAAACAAAAAGAAGTATAGTGTATCAGCGATGTGTCGAAAATTAGAAATTTCTCGTGGGGCTTATTATTATGAAGTCAAAAGAAGCTAGACAAAATGTCATTGTCTACATAGCTCAAAAATACTTCTAATGGTGTTTTATAGTTTAATGATTTTCTAGGAATATTATTTCTTTTGGATGCAACAGATTGAATGAAAGATTCATCAACTTCGTTGAAATCCATTTTCTTAGGCAATCCATCCTTACGCAATAGCCCATTAGAATTTTCATTTAAACCTCGTTGTGAAGGTGTACCAGGGTCAGCAAAGTAGATATCAATATCATTTAAGTTACTGATAGATTTCCAGTTAGAAAATTCTTTGCCACAATCAAATGTGATAGATTTAAACAAGTGATTAGGGCATTTTTTTAACCATTCATTTAAGCTATTCTCAATATCTATAGCGTGTCTCCCTGTTGGCTTTAAGGTAATAATAACTTTTGATAACCTTTCAACTAATGTAATAACAGCACTTTTATGATTTTTCCCAACAATAGTGTCACCTTCTAGGTGACCAAATTCACTTTGAAACTCGTTATGCTCAGCGTCTCTCTGATGAATGGTTCGTTTAAATGCTTGTTTACCTCGTTTTTCTTTATGCCCATTAGGTTTTCTTTTACCTTTCATTGATAAAGTTGTGGAATCAAAAGATTCACGCGAGAACAATCTATAAAGTGTCCGAACAGAACAAGAAATAGAAATCTCAGCACGACCGATAATCACGTCAGGAGTCCATCCTTGAGCCACTTTGTTTTGAATATATTTTGTTTCATTATCAGGTAAAGAAATAGGACGCCTTCCACATTTCTTTTTATTTTTTTTGTATCTTTGATAGTAATCTAGAATAGATAATCCCTCATTTAAAGCGTTGTAAACATTATAAATAGTTTGTCTTGATCTTTTTAAAGTATCAGCAACATGTTTAACTTTTTTAGCTTGGTGATAATAAGATTCTATTAAAACAAGCTCGTCTGTAGTAAGATGTATATAGGTCATTTGTGATCACTCTCCTTGTTTTCTTTCGTCGGAAATACAATTTGGACAATTTGAGTGTATCACAAATGATTTTTTTATTTGTCTAGCTTAATTTTACAATCGGCGATTATGAAGTCAAAAGAAAAAAATCAGAAGCTATTGTTGAAAAAGCAGTCATTGAGTCATTTACAGATAGCCGTAACTCCTACGGAGCAAGAAGAATTAAAGATGATTTAAACGATCAAGGATTAATTGTTTCAAGAAGAAGGATACGACGAATCATGAATAAGTTTAATTTCATTTCAAGCTACACAACACTGAAATTTAAACCTCAAGCAACGACTAAAAATGAACAGAAAATCGATAATGTTTTATCACGTCAATTTGATAAAATGCAACCTATGGAAGCTTTAGTGACAGATTTAACCTATGTTAAAGTAGGCAAAAAGTGGCATTATGTCTGCTTTATTCTCGATTTGTTCAATCGAGAAATAGTTGGGCATTCTAGTGGTCCTAACAAATCTGTGGACCTTGTGCTACAGGCAATCGGAACGATTGAACAGCCATTAGATGATGTTGAAATTTTTCATACAGACCGAGGAAAAGAATTTGATAACCAAAGTATTGATGAATTATTGGATGTGTTTCAGATAAAACGGTCTTTATCACGTCCTGGCTGCCCCTATGACAACGCTGTGGCAGAAGCAACCTATCGAGCTTTTAAAATTGAGTTTATTTACCAACAATCTTTTGACTCATTGTTTGAACTACAATATGAGTTAATGGATTATGTCAATTGGTGGAACAAGTTTAGAAAACATGGCAAGCTTGGCTATCAATCCCCGATTAATTACCGTTTAGATTGGGAGTTGAAACAGGTTATTTAGCAGAACATAGAATAACTATCTAAATAAAATAAAGACCGTATAATTTTTGTACAGAAAAGTGTTGCCAATTCATACACTTGTCAACCAAGCAGAGTTAAAGGCCTACTTGGCTGAGCTGTAGAATATTTAATCCATTAAATAATCCAGTTGAAACCTCACAATCACAGTAGTCCCCTCACCTAAATCACTGCTTAACTTCACGTAACCACCTAACAGATCGGCATAATGTTGTACAAGTGACAATCCTAAGCCAGAGCCTCCTGTATTTCGTTGTCTAGAGTGGCTCACCCGGTAAAATCGCTCAAATATCCGAAGTTGATCTTCTTTTGAAATACCAATACCAGTATCTTCAATCTTAAAAATCAGTTCATCTTCTGATTGAGTTAAGTAAATAAAAATTTTGCCACTTTCTTCTGAATATTCTATTGCATTTTCCAGTAGATTTTTTACGATAATCTGAAAACCTTGACTAGAAACTAAAATGGTCGAATCAACAGATTCATCAAAACTCACATCTAGTTGTTTTTTCTTCATTTGATGAGTGTAGCGTTTTAATTCTTCTTGAATAATACTGACAGGACTTGTTCTTAGTGAGTCACTCACATGTAAATCTTTTTCTGTTTTAAGTAACATCATAATGTGCTGAATTAGACTCAGTAGGCGCTGACCTTCACGCTCGATAATAGTAATAAATTCTACAGAAGCATCAGGATCATCTTTAGCACCAGCTAATAGTGTTTCAGCAAAACCAATAATTGATGTTGTCGGTGTTTTTAGTTCATGGGAAATATTACTAATAAAATCCTCATGAACTTTCTCCATTTGTCTAATCTCAGTCACATCATAAATCATACACACGTATTCTTTCTTTTCAGATTGTAGAGGGCGAATGACCACTTTTAGATTTCGATATTTAGGACGTTTTACTCTAATTTCTCCTTGAACATCTTCCCCGCCCTCAACAGCTAAGCGAATCATTTGTTTTAATTTTTTGTGACTAATCCACGTCTCATAACTTTCTACTTTCCATTTTTTCTGAAACCACTCTTCCACAACCGTATTAGCTAATGTTATCTCTAGATCTTGATTTAAAATAAAAATACCAATACTTAAATTGTTAAAAAGAAAATAGAGTTTTTCTTTGTTTTGGAGCTGTTTATAATACAACAGGTTGGTCTCATCCATTAACTCATAAACTGTCTCATACAATTCTCGCCACTCGCTAGGAGCTTCGATGATTTCTTGTTTCTTCTCTGGGTTTTGGGTAGCTTCTTTTAAAATCGGTAAAATAAAATCTAACGGTTTTTTGTTTTGACGATAAATATAAAGAGCTAGTATTAACATAAAAAGTAATAAAATGAACAATATCAATGTCACACTACGCTGAATACTCATAATATTCTCTGAGACACCAAGATAATTTTCAGCTAGCCTAACAACACCAATTAGCTCATCATTAACATAAATACCTTTTGCGACATATAAAAGCTCTGTATTCACTGTTTGGCTGTCTCTAATATCAGTTAACTCTTTAGCTTCTCCTTCTAAAATCCCTTTGATTTCTGGACGATTTTTCCTAGTTACATCAAGACTAACTTGGTGAGATGAATCATATAAAACATGACCTGTAGCACTTAATACAGTTATTCGCTCAGATCCTGACAAGCTTTGACTTAATTTTTCAGGATTAAATACTAACTCATCTTTATCTATTAAAAAAGGAGTTAATAAATCAATCTCACCAGATAATTGCTCCGTCTGCTGAGCAATCATATCTTTTTTAAGAAGATGATTAAGGTAGAAACTTCCTGTCATAAATAACATAACAGTAAAAAATACTACACCCATAGGTTTAATATAGCGCTTCATGCTAATCATTGTGTTGGCTCCTGAAATTTATAGCCAAATCCTCTCACTGTTTTAATATAAAGCGGTTTTTTAGGGTCATCTTCTATTTTTTCACGTAGATGGCTAACATGAATATCCACTGTTCTTGATAAATGATACATGTCATCTTGCCAAATAGTCTGCATCAGCTCATCTCGGCTAATAATCCTATCTTGTCGCTTCATAAAATAAAGTAATAGTTCAAATTCTTTTTTAGTTAAGCTAAGCTCATTGTCATTTTTTAGAACTTGGTAATCATTTGGATAAATGACTATCTCCCCAATTTCTAAAGTAGCTTGTGTTTGATTTTCCTTATTGGATTTATTCATTTTATCTATCCGCCGCTCTACTGCTCTAATTCTAGCAATTAACTCTTTAGGACTAAAAGGTTTTGTCAAATAATCATCTGCCCCTACCTCAAGACCAATAATCTTATCCACCACCTCATCTTTTGCTGTAAGCATAATAATAGGTGTCTCTATTTTTTCATGACGTAAGTGCTTTGTTACATCTAATCCATTGACACGAGGTAACATTAAATCCAAAATAATAAAATCATACGCCAAAGAAGTAGCCATTTCTATGGCTACTTCTCCGTCATATGCAGTATCTACAATAAAATGTTCTTTTTCTAAATTATATTTTAATAGTGTCGTAATTGATGGCTCATCATCTACAACTAATATGCGCTTTGTCATAACACAACTCTCTCCTTAAACACGTGTTTATTTGCTTCATTATAACACAAGATTTTATGAAACAAACTCACATGCTTAAGCCTTACTTCACTGTACCATCTAAATCTTTTTCCACTGTCATCTCTGAAATTGGAATGTATCCTAGGTCTTTGATAACATGTTGTTGAACATCATCAGTTTTCATGTATTCTACAAAATTCAAAATATCTTTAGATGCTCCTTTTTGAGTATACATATGCTCATAAGCCCAGATTTTCCAAGAGTTATCTAGTACATTTTCAGCTTTTGGTTCAACTTCATCAATTGCTAAGCCTTGAATACTATCATCAATGTAGGAAAAAGCTAAGTAGCTAATAGCTCCTGGTGTTTCTGCTACAATTTTTCTAACTGTTCCTGATGAATCTTGCTCTTGACCTTTAGCTGGTTGCTCACCTTCTAATGCCCACTGCTCAAATGTTGCACGTGTTCCACTTCCTGCTGCTCGGTTAATGAGTTCAATTGTCTGATCTCTCCCACCAACCTCTTTCCAATTAGTTATTTTTCCAGTAAAGATTCCTTTTAAATCTTCGGAACTAATTGTTGTCACACCAACCTCAGGATTCACTACAGGTGCTACACCAACGACAGCTACTTTATGATCCTCAATTTTTGAAGCATCAATCCCATCTTTTTCTTCAGCATACACATCTGAATTACCAATATCAACAGCACCTTGGGAAACTTGAGTTAGTCCTGTCCCGCTTCCGCCACCTTGTACTGTAATTGTATAATTAGGATGATCCGTCATGTAAATATCAGCTACTTTTTCTACTAGTGGTTGAAGCGCAGTAGAACCTACTGCTGTTATGTCAACTTTTTCATTTTTAGATGTTTCTTGACTACTTGTCTCTTTTGTATCTGTTGAACCTGTGCCACAAGCTGCTAAGCCTACTACTGCTCCTAATGTCATAATTGATAACAAGAATTTTTTCATCATCTTTTCCCCTTAACTCTTTTTTGTTGTTTTCCTTACAAATAGAGTTTAACAAGCTAATGTAAACTTAATTCTTATGACTATGTAAACTATCTGTAAATAATAAGACTAATCTTACCTTTTTTTTACAATAGTTTTACCTAAAATCTACACAAAAAAATAAGCGATATGATTTTTCATCACATCGCCTATTTTTAATGGGTCTATAATAAATCGTGTTGATGGATAGTTTCCATTAATACGATTTTTTGTTTTTAAATACAAAAAGGAACATCCAAACATGATAAAATAAAGTCGACAAAAACCAAATTATTAGGAGGATGTTCCCATGGATAATCATACTAGAAAATTACTTAATTTAACAGACAAATCTATTATTTTTGAAAAAGATTGGTTAACTGAGGCTACTATTAGAGGTAGACGCTCAAATATAATAAGGGGAAGACTAACGTCTCCAGACAGAATATGCCCCTCTTGTCATCAGAATACGTGTGTTAAAAATGGTACTTATACTACTAAAACACAACTACCAGAGTTTAATAGGGTCACAACTTATTTAGAACTTAAAAGAGAACGATATCTATGTAAAGAATGTCATACAACATTCAGTGCTGATACTGCGTTAGTCGATGACTATTGTCATATATCGAAAACATTAAAGTATCAAATCGCCTTAGATTTGAAAGAAGATCGTTCAAGAAAAGAGATCGCTAGATTCCATCATGTTTCTGATAACACGGTACAACGTGTTTTATACGACTTTACCAACCACTGTCTAACCAACTTTCAACATCTACCAAAAGTACTATGTGTCGATGAATTTAAATCAACTAAGTCATGTCAATCTGGTATGAGCTTTATTTGTGCTGATGCTGAAAGTAAAAAGATTATTGATATTTTACCAGATAGACGTCTCTTCTCTCTTATTAAGTACTTCCTGAAATACTCCAGAAAAGAGCGGTTAAAAGTGAAGTTTCTCGTCATGGATATGAATGCCAACTACGGTGGCCTTCTTAAAACTGTATTTCCACATGCAGAGATTGTGACAGATAGATTCCATATCATTCAGCATATCAATCGTTCTTTTAATCAACTAAGAATAAAAGAAATGAATCAATTAAAACGTTATGATAATGAAGAAGCAAAACAATACCGGAGAATAAAAAAATATTGGAAACTATTTTTAAAAGACTCTAGTCAATTAAGTGCCACTACATATAGTAATTATCCTCTTTTCAATAAAAGTATGACACAAGTTGGTGTCATTGAAGAACTTCTTTCCTATAACTCAACTATAAAAATCGCATATGATTATATACAAGAGTTAAAATATGCTTATGAAACAAAGGATTCAGACTTATTTTTAGAATTAACTCATTCTATCTCTAATGAGCTTCCTAAGGAATTTAAAGCCAAATTCAAAACATTCCAAACCTTCAGGCAAGGTGTTACCAATGCTTTAAATTATTCTTATTCAAATGGTTTTTTAGAAGGAATTAACAACCGAATCAAAGCTATCAAACGAACAGCCTATGGTTACCGAAATTTCTTAACTTTTAAGCGACGGATTTTCCTTATTCAAGGTCAATCATTTCAATTTAATTAAAAAGAAGAAGGAGGAAAAATCCCCCTTCTTCTAATGCCCTTATTTTATCAATTTTTAAATATCAACACGATTTGACGAAGAGCCTTTTTAATTATATTCTAGCTAACTCGTGTTTTAATCTCTGGATGAGATGTACCATCTACTGCTTCTTTTGTAATAATCACTTTCTCAACGTCATCACGTGTTGGTATGTCATACATCACATTCATCATCACGTCCTCAATAATCGAACGCAAGCCACGAGCTCCAGTATCACGCTCAATAGCTAAGTTTGCAATAGCATCTAAGGCTCCTGGTGTAAAATCAAGAATCACATCATCAATTGCCATTAACTTTTTATATTGTCTTACTAAAGCATTTTTAGGCTCAGTCAGTATACGAACTAAGTCATCTTTAGTTAGTTTTTCTAAAGATGCCATGACAGGTAATCGTCCAATAAACTCAGGAATCAAACCAAATTTAAGTAAATCTTCTGGAATGATTTGAGACATAATACTTGCATCTTCATTTACCTGTTTGTTTGTTGTTCCTGTTCCAAACCCAATAATTTTCTCACCTAAGCGTTCTTTCACAATGGTTTCGATGCCATCAAAAGCACCACCAACAATAAATAAGATTTCAGATGTATCAATTTGGATTAGCTCTTGTTGCGGATGTTTTCGTCCTCCTTGAGGTGGTACACTAGCAACTGTTCCTTCTAAAATTTTAAGTAAAGCTTGTTGAACCCCTTCGCCTGAAACATCTCTGGTAATAGAAACATTCTCACTTTTTCTAGCAATTTTATCAATCTCATCAAGATAGATAATACCAGTTTGAGCTTTTTCAACGTTATAATCAGCTGCTTGAAGTAGTTTTAGTAAGATATTTTCCACATCTTCCCCTACATAACCAGCTTCTGTTAAACTTGTAGCATCAGCAATAGCAAATGGCACATTTAGTGTTTTAGCTAATGTTTGTGCTAAGAATGTTTTACCTGATCCAGTTGGTCCAATTAAGCAAATGTTACTTTTTTGAAGTTCTACCTCATCAATTTCTTCTTCATCAGCACCTTCTAAATGAAGTTGTTGTATACGTTTATAGTGATTATAAACAGCTACTGATAAAACCTTTTTAGCTCTTTCTTGACCAATTACATAGTCATTTAAGACCTCTAAAATTTCTTTTGGTTTCAACACATTAATTAAGTCAGATGCCATCTCATCTTGCATCTCTTCATCAATGATTTCTTTACATAAATCAATACATTCATTACAAATGTAGACACCTGGTCCAGCAACTAGTTTCTTCACTTCATCTTGAGATTTACCACAAAATGAACAACGAACTTCTGAGCCATCATTGATATTGTCGTACATGTACGTCCCCCCTATATAAAAAAAGACCATTCTAGGTCTCTTTTATCATCTTTTTCATAATAACATAAAGATTCTCACAATGCATTAAAAAAGAAAATAATGGGATAACTTATGATTTTTTTATTATTTAAATGTTGTCACGTCACTAGCATCTAATCTGCTCGACTCGTAACCATCAGTCATAGCTTTTCCTACTGAGATAATCATGACTGGAAGATATTGATCTTTATCAAGGCCAACTGCCTCAGCAAGTAAATCCTCTTCAAATCCTCCAATAGGGTTTGTTTCATAACCATGAGTACGGGCAACTAACATAAATTGCATGGCAGCAAGGGATGCATCAATTGTTACGACACTTGTCATTTTTTCCTTAGAAAAATTCTCATAATATGGAATAATAGCAGCTAATTGTTCATCTCTCACATCACTTGGCATCTTACCTTGCTCTACAGCTAAGTCATAAATCTCTTCTCCTCTATCATGACAACGCATATCACCAAATATTAAAACCATAGCAGATGATGTCTCATTTTGTAGTGTATTAAAACGAATTAGAGGCTTTAATTTTGCTTTCATCTCATCACTTTCGACAACTACAAAACGCCATGGTTGTAGATTTACAGATGAAGGGGCTGTGATTGCCTCTTGAATCATCTCAAGCATCTCGTCATGTGGTATTTTAAATGTCTCATCATAGTGACGTACTGAACGTCTTTCTAACATAATCTTTGAAAAATCATTATTTTTTTGGTTCATTTATTTTTCCTCTTTCCTTTGGTAAATGTAGTGTCAATTTATTTAGTAGCTTTTGTAGTTGATCCAATTCTTCTGAAGTTAAATTCAAAAAGGCTTCTGATAAAATGTTAGCTAATTGTGATTCACAAGCAGATAACTCATTAACAGCTTTTTTTGTTGCTTCAACTAAAACTTCCCGGTTATTGTCTGGATTTCTTAGTCTTATCACATAACCATTTTCCTCTAATTGTTTTAGGTGTCTCGTGACGGCTGCTCTATCTATCTTTAAATTTGTTTGTATCATTTGTTGGCTCACTTGTGGCTTATTGATGACATACATCATCAGCTCATAACGAGTCAAGCTAAATCCTGTTTCCACTTCAAATTGATCTGTCACTTCTTGGCTTTTTGTTTTCATTAGATATAGTAGACCACTCATCGTACAAAGCTTCATTTTATCAACTCCTTTTAAATTGACTTATCAACGATTGACTAGTCAATTCTATGGTTATTTTTATTATTTGTAAACTAATTTGCTTAGAAATATGTGTTTAAGAAACAAAAAAAAGAGACCGATTTACATCAGTCTCCCTAAAGAATTAAAGAATCATTATTTTTCAGTTGCTGTTTTTGTAATCATATCAATAGCATGTTTCATTTTAATATCATGAGCTAACATGTCATCAGTTAAGGCACCACGAACAGCTTCAACTTCCATGTTGTATTGCTCTGCTAAACTAGTAATTTCTGCATTGATATCGTCTTCAGTTACTTCATAAGCTTCTGCTTCAACGATAGCTTCAACAACTAAGCTAGTTCTAACACGGCTTTCTGCTTCACCTTCAAATTGTTTATGTAAATCTTCAGGAGTAGATCCTGTCATTTGGTAATATAATTCAGGTGAGATACCTTGATTTTGCATGTTAGTCAAGAATTCGTTCATCGCGCGGTGAACTTCTTCATGAATCATTGATTCTGGTAATTCAACGATTTCTGCATTTTCTACAGCTAAACTAATAGCAGCTTCTTCAATAGCAGCTTCAGCAGCAGCAATTTTAGCTGCAACTAATTCTTCTTTGATCTTAGCAGTCAATTCCTCTAATGTTTCCACTTCATCATCGATATCTTTTGCAAATTCATCATCAAGTTCTGGCAATTCTTTTACTTTCACTTCATGAACATGAACTTTAAAAACAGCTTCTTGACCAGCTAAATCTTCAGCTTGGTACTCTTCTGGGAATGTCACAGTAACGTCAACATCATCTCCAGCTTTAGTGCCTACTAATTGGTCTTCAAATCCTGGAATAAATGAGTTAGAACCTAATTCTAATGAATAGTTTTCACCTTTTCCACCTTCAAAAGCAACATCGTCTTTGAATCCTTCAAAGTCAATAACAACTGTGTCGCCATTTTCAGCAGCAGCTTCTTTAATAACTAATTCTGCTTGTCCAGCTTGTTTTTGTTTAATGTTTTCTTCAACTTCAGCATCCGTTACGTCACGCTCTTGTTTTTCAACTGTTAAGTTTTTGTACTCACCTAATTTAACTTCAGGTTTTACAGTAACTTCAGCAGTGATTACCCAAGGTTGACCTTTTTCCATTGACTCAACACCAATTGTTGGTTGAGATACTGGATCAATTCCTGCTTCTTCAACAGCAACTGGATATACTGATGGTAAAATGTGGTTCAAAGCATCTTCATATAATGCTTCTTCGCCGTACATTTGGTTAAACATTTGACGTGGCACTTTACCTTTACGGAAGCCAGGTACGTTTAAATCTTTTTTAACAGATTTAAATGCTGCATCTAATCCTTTTTGAATATCTTCTTCAGAGATAGTGAATGTTAAGACACCATCATTTGTTCCTTTTTTTTCCCATTTTGTAGACATATTCTGTACCTCCATATAATCGTTCATCTATGATATTTGTACTTCTTCATACCCAATAAGTCTACACTAAAGGGTATAAATTGTAAACCTTTTTACAATAGCTTCCTTAAAAATCAGCCATGTCACTAATTTGTTTATCTAATAAGCGCATGATGTCCATTATTTCAGTGATTTTTTCTTGATCTTCAGGATAACTTGTTTTTTTCTTAACTTCAAAAGTTAATAGATAAGCTTCAACCCATAAATCCACTGGTGACATTACTTTTAGACTGGCTGGGTATAATAGGCCCATATGCATGGTGATTGTTCCAATGACAAGATCAATCAGTGATGGTTGATGATCAATTAAATATTCACGAGTCTTTCTTAAAACCTCTGATTCTAAAAAGGTTCGCTCTAAAGACACACAATCACTCGCTAATAAACTCTGCACCTCACCAGAGTAATCAAGGAAACTTAATTCATTTACTTCCTTTAGTCTAATGATATAATCAGCCAGCTGAGGTCTAACAATAGCTGATAGATTTGGCACTAGTAACGCTGAAGTCGCAAAATCTAAAAAATCACCAGGTGTTAAATAACTCATACTATGCATTAATCTTAGTTGGTCATTCTCACTTAATTTTTCTACATTTTCAAACTCTTTAAGAATAGCTCGGTACTCTTTTGTATCTAAAGTGGTCCAATAAATCATAGCTGATTTAAACATTTCTACATAAGGCTCTTTTTCCTCATCACTTAAATTATTTAACCACATGCCAACTCTTAAATATAGTTTTCGCTTAAGCATCAAGTTGAAATACATATCATATAACTGAGGCGTTGTTTGATAGATTTGGTCATATTCGAGAACTCTTAAAAACCCCTCATCCTCATCGCCACTTTTTAACAAAGCATCTACTAATAATGGGTGAACTTTAAAATCTTGTGTTTTTTCAAAATATTCATCAAAAAGGGTAGCTGCTTGCTCATAATCACCCTGGTTTACACATAACTTTCCTTTTTCTAACAACTCTTTATACTCGTCCATATCGCACCCCTACCTTACTATATAAAAAAAGCAGGCCATTAAAGCCCACTTCCTTGATTAATCTTGTAATAACTCAAAGATTTCTAACGTAACTAAATCAATATCATCAAATTGGTAAACTTCTTGAGAGCCTGTTTCTGTTAATTCAAACATCTCATTGCTACCATCGAATGTTACGATACACTTTTCTTGTCCTTCTTTTTCAAAACGACGGACCTGTACTTCGCTATCACTAGCTTCTACCATAGCTGTTAAACGTTTGATAATTGCTGCTAATTGTGAATTTTTCATAGAACTAGCCTCCTTCACATTTCTTCTGTTATATTGTAACAGAAAGTCCACCATTATGCATGAAAATTTTTGATTTTTTCTTAACCCCACCATAATTTTATTAAAGCTTGGGTACCATCGTCCCCGTCACCTTTATCTACTAAGAGTTCATATAATCGTTTAGCTTCTGTTGTAGCAGGTAAATCAATACCCATTTTATTTGCTTCATCTAAAGCTATCGTCAAATCCTTTAGAAAATGTTTCACAAAAAAACCTGGAGAATAATCTTCTTTTAAAATACGCGGAGCATAATTTGTTAATGACCAGTTAGCGGCACTTCCCCCACCCACTGTATCAAGGACTTTTTCTAAATCTAAATTAGCTGATTTAGCATAAACTAATAATTCACACATTCCTGTCATCGTACCAGCTATCATAATTTGATTAGCCATTTTAGTATGTTGTCCACTACCTGCCTCCCCTTGTAAATTAATCTTACTACTGAAGCACTCTATAATAGATTGCACTTGATTATAAGTCGCTAAATCGCCTCCTACCATAACGGTTAAAGTCCCATTTTTAGCCCCTAAATCCCCACCAGAAACAGGTGCATCCAAACTCATGGCTCCTTTTTCTTTTGCTGTATCATAAATTTCTTTAGCAAGAGTTGGGGTACTTGTTGTCATATCTACTAATATTTTACCTGTGACGTCAGCGCTAAATATACCATTCTCACCGTAATAAGTTTCCTCAACGTCTTTTGGGTAACCAACCATCGTAAAAATAACATCACTTACCTCTGTAATATCTGCTGGACTTTCTTGCCAAACGGCTCCTAAGTTGATCAACTCATCTGTTTTAGCCTTCGTTCTGTTATAAACATTAACACTATAACCTTTATTTAATAAGTGCTTTACAATAGAGGCACCCATAACTCCTGTTCCGATAAAACCAATTTTTGTCATATCCTTGTCCACCTTTTCTTTAATACTTATATTATAAAAGAAAGTGAATAAATAATAAAGGATATGTCCTAAAAGTAAAAGGAAAGTAGAAGCTAAACTTTAAAGGATAGCTTCTACTTTACTTTTAGATTTTATATCAACAGATTGTGCTTTGGGATTTATATAGGGTTTTGGTTTAATTGTTAAAGCAATCAAACCTAATACAATTCCAAGGTAGTAAGTCACCACACGCCATAAAAATATCGCCAAAACGAGTTTACTTTGAGTGGCAATAAACGTCCCGAAAAGTAATTTAAAACTATACTCAGCTCCACCAATCCCACCTGGAATGGGAAATAATGAGATGAATAAAATAATAAAGGCGTGTAGAACAATCACATGAATCACACTCATGTCTGTAATCCCTAAACCTCTTAAAATAAAATACGGTACAATATAATAAGCAATCAACTGTAAAACTGTCAACACGCTAGCTTTAAACATCAAGCCTGGCTGATTTTTCATATACCGACTCTCATCATAAAAATTTTTCATCTTTGCTGTGGTTTTATCATATAGCCTCTCTGTAGCCTCGCCACTTTTCACATGTCTAATCCCTTTAAAAATAAAGTCTAATATTTTCTGAGTAAAAGTATACCAATACATGATCATAAGAAGGACAATCACAACGACCAGATGAATTAAAAAACTCAGTACGATTAAAATCCCTAATTGAGGTAAATCTTTAGCCAGGTATGAATAACCAAATACCAAACAGAATAAAAAGTTAATCACAATCCAAACTTGATACACAACAAATTTCATCAAACTAACAGATGTTGCTACACCCATATCAACTCCTGATTTACTTAACACTATGATTTGAGCTGGCTGCCCTCCTGTTGAAAACGGAGTGATGGCATTAAATAAATGCTCAATTAATGGTATACGGTAACTGCTTTTAAAACTAAAACCCGGATTGGTTCGCCTTAAAAACAACTGGATAATACTTGCCTCAATCCCCCAGTGAATGAGCATGCCACACACGGCAAGTAATATCCACGCCCAATTAATAATAAAAAATTCCCTAGTAATATCTTGCCAACTCACTGTTCGCATCTCATTACCTATTACTAACAGCCCTAAAACAAAGGCTAATAACAGGTACCATCGATTCTTCTTATTCATGTACTCTCCCAACTCCCTACTTTTTAAATAATTTCAATGAATAGGCACTTTCAATATCTGTTAAATCTTGGTTGCCATCTTCATAATATTTTATGGTCTCTTCATAAAATTCTTCCATACGCTTTCCAAAAGCTTGACTAGAAATATCGTATAATTTCTTATCTAAAATCACTGGATTATTTGGAACATCACGTGTGACGTAATCAACAGCTGCTCCTGCAAAATCCTCATCATCTAAATAAGTCATACCTAAACTAATATCATTTAATAAATGATTTAGATAGTCATTTCCCTTTGCAATTACTTTTGTTCTAGCTGCCATAGATTCTGTATAAGTTAAACCTTGTGTTTCACTATCTGAGGCACTGACTAAATAATCAGCAGCCTGATAAAAAGGTGAAATTTTCTCATTTTCAATCTCTCCAGTAAAAATTACCGTATCAGACAAGGATAATTCCTCAACCAATGCTTCAAGTTTCCCCTTATAAGGACCATCTCCTACAATCAGTAACTTCACATTGGGTATATTTTCTTTAACTGTAGGCATACCTTTCAAAACGGCTTGAATATTTTTTTCATATGAAATACGACTCACAGATAAAAATAAAACATCGTCTTCTTTAATCCCGTACGTATCCCGAATTTCTTTAGTCTCCTCAGCTGGTACTGATGTGAACTGTCCCACCTTAACCCCTGTTGGAATAATAGCCATCGGGCGATCAATACCGTACTCTAATAATTTCTTCTCCACACGCTCACTAGGACAAACTATCCCTGATAAATGACTAGTATAGAGTTTCGACAATTGTCTCACGTGGCTTGGGCGAATAATTTTTCCTTTGGCGATGTAATGAAGGTAGTCTTCATACATCGTGTGATACGTGTGAATACAAGGTATCCCTAGAGATTTTGCTGTTTGTTTTCCCAGTATACCTAAACCAAATTCTGTATGAGTATGAACAAGGTCAATACCTATTTCTTTTGCTATATAATAAGCATATAACATACCACGAACAATAATTCGGCGTTCTTTAAAAGAGACAAAAGGTATACTAGGCATACGAAAAATACCAGGCTCCACATCTTTTACGTTAGGATCTGTTGTGGTAAAAATATATACCTCATGACCGAGCGCTTCTAGCTCTTCTTTTAATATTCGAATAGATGTCGACACCCCACTAACTTGTGGAAAATATGTATCGGTAAAAAATCCAATTTTCACTGTTTTACACTCCTTTTTATGCTTTTCTCGCTACTTTATGGTAGTAATCATCCCAAATTTTAGCTACATTTTCTTCACTATAATAACGAGCTGCTTCTCTAGATTTTTCCACGTATTCGTTTAATAAATCAGGTTGATTTTTAATTTTATCAATGGCTGCTTGCATTCCTTTAATATCATCTGTCGATATATACGTGTCTTTAATAATACTATGATACAACTCTAAATCCCTAAGCATCACAGGTGTACCGCAATTAAAAGCTTCTAGTATACTCATGGGAAATAATTCATTGTAAGATGGCAGTAAAAAAACATCTGCTAAGTTATATAACTTCATAATGTCATCTCGCTCAACAATCCCTGTAAATAATAAGTTTTTTGGCGGATTATCATAATACTCTTTATATCTGTCATAACCATCTGTTATTTTACCAAAAGAGAACCCACCAGCCCAAATAAATTGAACATCTGGATTGTCTTTAGCTAGTTGAATAAAATCATCAATTCCCTTACGTTGCTGAATTTGTCCCGTTCCTAAAATAACAAGAGCGTCTGGCTCAATCCCGTACTCATCACGGTAGCTTAGCTTGTCTTTACGACTTACTTCATGAAACTGCTCAGTAGAGACAAAATTTGGAATATAAGTAATTTTCTCCTCTGTCAAACCAGCCTCAACTAACTTTGGAATAAACGTTGGGTTTACTACTACTAATTCATCCATCCGTCCGTAGAACTTTATTAAATACCAATCAAAAATCTTTTGAAAGGGAGAAAATAATGACAAGCTTCCCTCTAATGTCTCAGGAAGAAAATGGACATAACCAACAGTGGTTCCTCTTCTTTTCTTTAAAAAAGTCGATAGAAAAAATTGAGGATCAACAGTATGATAATGTGAAACATCTGACGGCGTATAACGATTAATGTTAATAATAAACTCATCTGAAAAATATTTATCAAGCATGTTTAATAACTCGGCATAAGCACTTCCGACACCTTGCCCCTTCACCTTGTCTGCAGATGAGAACATATTTATTTTTAACACTGATTACCCTCTCCTTGTTTCACTATACTGTATTGTTATTTTAGATACATCATACTTCAGTCTGATTTTATAACATCACTGTCCATTCTAACATGTTCTACTAAAAAAAAATAACAACTTATGATTTTTTAACCCACAAAAGGGACTTTTAATATTATCTAGAGTCTAAAACTAAATGATAAACAAGAAATAGTGATACAAAAATCCTGCTCAATTAAGCAAATGAAAACGAATGACAAAGCATGATAGCTTTCAATTAAGTCATATTATTGTAAAAGTGGACTCTTTAACTTTGAATATGAAAAAAGAGGGTGACTAAGAAGTCATCCCTCTTTTTTATGGCTCTTTGTCAAATGATGTGGATGAGTAAAATTAAGTGAATTTAGGCAGCAGAAACCGAATGGTTTTTGCTGCTTTTTTGTTTGTCTTTAAAACTAAGTAAAATTCTGTATTTATAGTTCTGAAAATTTCTATAGCCGTAAGCTATTCGTTTGATTAATTTAATTTTGTTTATGGAACCTTCTAAACAACCATTTGAATAAGCGTATTTAAAGGTGTTTTCAATTCTTGGTAAATGCTTCTTTAGTGTTCGAATCGAGGTTTTCATTGGAATAGAGATATCTTCGTTAGCTAATAATAATAGATCAGAAAAAGTGTCAAAATCATTGTTTTTACTACAGTATAATAGTTCTTGATAAAGTTTATAAGTTTCTGATAACTCTTTGTTTAAGCTAAGTAAATAATCCATGACATCTGTTTCAGGTAAAATACTCTTAAATAAACGCTGATAACGATAATCTGTATAATTCAATTCATTAGAATCTTTTAAAAAGAGTTTCCAATATTTTTTTAGTTTTCGATAATTTTTCATGTCAGTTACATTCGATGTGCGATAACGATTCATCGTCTTAATTCTAGTTATGTTTAAAGAACGACTGATAAGTTGAACTAAGTGAAAGCGATCAATAATCACCTCAGCATTAGGAAATAGCCTTTTGGCTAATTTAAAATAGGCTGCATTCATATCAACGACAATTGTTTTTACTTGGCGACGAACCTTTAGAGAGTACTTAAGAAAGTGTTTCTCTAGTGTTAGCTTTTTATTATCAATGAGAATATCGATAATTTGGTGTGTAGAGGAATCAGAGTAAATAAAACTGTACTTGCCACTATTGTTTTTAACCGAAGTAAATTCATCAAAACAAAGGTTTTGAGGTAAATATAAAAATTGATTAGATAAGTCTTTACCACCAGATACTAAAATTCTATTAATCGTTGTTGATGAAACAAAATGTCTTTTAGCTAAATCTTTAAACGAGATAGCATCACTTAACTCAATAAGAATTGATTGCTTCACTCTTTTAGCGATAAAACAATGTTTCTCAATTTCTGAAGATTCAGCTAGAAAAGAGGAGTCACAACGACGACAAAGGAATCTCTGTTTCTTTAATAAAAGATAGGTTGGGTAGTGAGCCACACTTAACCACTTTATTCGAGAAGAAATAAACCCATTTTTCACAATAGAAAATTGTTCATTTTTAATGCCACAACAAGGACAAGCCGAAGGAGTGTAAGTAAGAATACCTTTATAAATCTTGGATCTTATCCCTTTAATAAGCTGTTCCTCACAAAAAATAGAATCGAAATAAATATTTTTATCTTTTAAATCTAGCGATAGTCGAATACAATGGTTATGAGACATACGAATCTTCCTTTCTAAAATTTGGTTTGGTCACTTTAATTTTAACGGGAAAGTTCGTATGTTTCTATTATTTTGTAAAAAAATAGATGCGAATGAATTTCTTCATCCACATCAAAAATTATACAACCTTTTTTATACCACTTTATTTAGTATACTCTTCTACTAAAGCTACAACTTCTTCAGCTGTATCACATTCAGTAACCGCTTTGTTTGCTAACTCAGCCATTTTTTTAGAGTCTAATTTTTTCATTAAGCTACGTGTTCTTAAAATACTTGTCGCACTCATTGAGAACTCATCTAGTCCTAAACCAACTAATAATGGCACAGCTGTTTGATCTCCTGCCATCTCACCACACATACCTGCCCATTTACCTTCAGCATGAGCTGCATCAATCACGTTTTTAATTAAACGTAGAATTGCTGGGTTATATGGTTGGTATAAGTAAGACACGCGCTCATTCATACGGTCTGCTGCCATTGTGTATTGGATTAAGTCATTTGTTCCAATACTAAAGAAGTCAACTTCTTTAGCAAAACGATCTGCAATCACAGCTGCTGCTGGAATCTCAATCATAATACCTACTTGAATGTCATCACTAACTTCAACACCTTCAGCAATTAGATTAGCTTTTTCTTCTAATAATAAAGCTTTAGCTTCTCTAAATTCTGTTAATGTTGCGATCATAGGAAACATGATTCGTAAGTTTCCATAAACACTTGCTCTAAGTAGAGCACGTAGTTGTGTACGGAACATAGCATCTTCTGCTAAACAGATACGAATCGCACGGTACCCTAAGAAAGGATTCATCTCTTCTGGGAATTTCAAGTAAGGTAATTCTTTATCTCCACCAATATCCATTGTACGAACGACAACAGGCTTATCTCCCATACCTTCTAAAACAGCTTTGTATGCTTCAAACTGCTCATTTTCAGTTGGAAAGTCTGGTGAATCCATATATAAAAATTCAGTACGGTATAAACCAACTGCTTCTCCCCCGTTACCAAGAACACCATCTAAATCTTTAGGTGTTCCAATGTTACCAGCTAATTCAAAATGTTTGCCATCAGCAGTCACAGTTGGAGAGTTTTTAAGTTTTTCCCATTCAGCTTTTAATGCAGAGTATGCTTCAGCTTTTTGAGTAAAATCTGCAACTTGTTCATCAGTTGGGTTGATAATCACATCACCCTCACTACCGTCAATCGCTAATACATCACCTTCAAATACTAAGTCTGTGATTTCTTTTGTTCCAACAACAGCTGGAATCTCAAGAGATCTAGCCATAATAGCCGAGTGAGATGTACGTCCACCGATATTTGTTACAAAAGCACGAACAAAATTACGGTCTAATTGTGCTGTATCACTTGGAGTTAAATCTTCAGCAACAATGATCACTTCTTCATCAATCATTGATAAATCAGGTAATTTAATCCCTAATAAATGACTCATGATACGTTTTGTTACGTCACGAATATCAGCTGCTCGCTCTTGCATGTAAGGATTGTCTTCCATGCTTTCAAACATGCCAATAAACATATCCGTGACATCTTTCAATGCAGACTCTGCATTGACTTTGTTATCAGTAATATTACTTTCAATAGCACCAACTAATTCTGGATCAGAAAGTACCATTAAATGCGCATCAAAAACTTGTGCTTCTTCTTCACCTAATGTGTGAACTGCTTTGTCTCTAATTGCTTGTAATTCTTTAGTTGATTGACCAAGTGCATCTGAAAGACGTGTGATTTCAGCTTCAGTATCCTCGATTGAACGTTTTTCAAATGACAAATCTGGTTCAACTAAAAGATATACTTTTGCAACTGCAATACCGTCACTAACAGCAATACCTTTTAATTGTTTAGTCATTATTCTGATAAACCTTCTTTTTTCATAGTTTCTTCGATTGCAGCGATTGCTTCAACTTCATCAGCACCCTCAGCAGTAATAGTAACATCAGCACCTTGACCAACACCTAAAGACATAACGCCCATGATTGATTTTAAGTTAACTGATTTTCCTTTATACTCTAAGTTAATATCAGAGCTAAATTTACTTGCTGTTTGAACTAATAATGTTGCTGGTCTTGCGTGAATTCCTGTGTCTGCTACTACGTGAAATGATTTTGTTTCCATATCTATCTTCCCCTTTGTCTGTTAAGAAATTTAAATAAGGTTCATCTAACCGAGATTTCTGCCTCTTTAAATATAACCCTTTCAATCATAAAGAATACCATGTTTTCATATAACTGACAACATTTTTCATCCTTCACTCATAAAACTTAAATAAATCCTGTTTCTTATAAATTTACCTTTGTATAAATAACACGACCACCATGCCTAGCTTCTCCTAAAATATCTTTTTTATTAGGATGATTTAACCAAGCTTCACGAAATGTAAAAAAGTCTTCTTTTTCAATAATCAGTTCTTCTAGACTACCATCTACAAGATCTATAATCGCCTGATAATATTCTTTTGATGTCATCACTTACCTCCGTTTTATAGTCTACTCCTTATCATAATATAACTTATATTCAGTAAAATTTCCTCCTAAAAAGAAGACTTTTTTTTTGCTTAAATAAGTCAATCATCATATAATGGTATAAAGGTCAGGTTAGGTCAAACTAAATCACTTAGTTATTAAGGAGGAATATTATGATGCTTTGTAAGAATTGTCAAGAACATGAAGCAACCATTCATTTATATACAAACGTTGAAGGACAACGTCAACAAATTGATCTATGTCAATCATGTTATAGGGAATTAAAATCTCAAGAAGATCAATTAAATAGAGAAAAAATGATGCAAGACCCTTACGGATTTGGACAACTACAAGATATTTTTCGTCAGATAGCTGCCCAGCAACAACAACAAGGGCAAACACCACCGACTCAATCAGGTCACACGAAACCTCCCATACCACCAAACCAGGGGTCTCACTCTATTTTAGCTCAGTTTGGTGAAAACTTAACCGAAGAAGCAAGAGAAGGTAAGATTGATCCTGTTATTGGTCGTGATAAGGAAATCACGCGCGTCATTGAAATATTAAATAGACGAACTAAAAATAACCCTGTACTAATTGGAGAACCAGGTGTAGGTAAAACTGCTGTTGTTGAAGGATTAGCTTTAAAAATAGTTGAAGGTGATGTGCCACAAAAATTAGAAAATAAAGAAGTCATCAGACTAGATATGGCCTCTCTTGTTCAAGGAACTGGCATTCGTGGTCAATTTGAAGAGCGCATGACTCAACTCGTTAATGAAGTTAGACAAAATCAACATATCATCTTATTTATTGATGAAGTACATGAAATTGTAGGAGCTGGAGCGACTGGTGAAGGTAATATGGACGCAGGTAATATTTTAAAGCCAGCACTTGCTCGTGGTGAATTGCAAATGGTTGGTGCAACAACTTTAAATGAGTACCGTATTATTGAAAAAGATGCTGCTCTTGAGCGTCGTATGCAACCAGTTAGAGTAGATGAACCAACTGAAGAAGAAACCATCACTATTTTAAAAGGTATCCAAAAGCGTTACGAAGACTATCATCATGTTAAATATACAGACGAAGCTATTGATGGTGCTGTTCGTCTATCTAGTCGCTTCATTCAAGATCGTCATCTACCAGATAAAGCTATTGATTTATTAGATGAGACTGGCTCTAAAAAGAACTTAACTATTCGTACAATTGATCCTAAAGTTATTGAAAAACGCCTAGAAGAGGCCGAAACACAAAAACAGAAGGCATCAAAAGAAGAAGACTATGAAAAGGCTGCTTATTTTAGAGACCAACTAAAAAAATTAGAAGATTTAAAAGAAAAAGAAGTCGCTGATGAGGACATTCCCACTGTTAAACTATCAGATATTGAAAAAACAGTAGAAATTATGACAAATATACCTGTTGGCGAATTAAAAGAAAAAGAGCAAACACAAATGAAGCATTTAGCTGAAGATTTAAAAGCTGTTGTTATTGGTCAAGATGAAGCAGTTGATAAAGTATCCAAAGCCATTAGACGTAACCGAGTAGGATTAAACAAGAAAAATCGACCAATCGGATCTTTCCTATTTGTTGGACCTACTGGTGTTGGAAAAACAGAACTTGCTAAACAACTTGCTAAAGAATTATTTGGTGATGAAGATTCTATGATTCGATTTGATATGAGTGAGTATATGGAAAAACACAGCACCTCAAAATTAATCGGTTCACCTCCTGGCTATGTCGGTTATGATGAGGCAGGACAATTAACTGAGAGAGTGAGACGTCATCCTTATAGCTTAATTTTACTAGATGAAGTTGAAAAAGCTCATCCTGATGTCTTACATATGTTTTTACAAATACTAGATGACGGACGTCTAACAGATGCTAAGGGTCGTACCGTGAGCTTTAAAGATACGTTGATTATTATGACAAGTAACGCTGGAACAAGTGATGTAGAAGCCAATGTTGGTTTTGGTGCTATTAAAGAAGGAACAACGTTATCTGTTTTAGGTCAACTAAACCAATACTTCAAACCAGAGTTCCTAAACCGGTTTGATGGGATTGTTGAGTTTGAACCTCTAAGTAAAGAAAACTTATTAGAAATTGTCACTCTCATGCTACATGATGTTAATGATATGTTGGTTGATCAAGATATTACGATTGACACAACTGATGAGGTCAAAGAAAAACTCGTTGATTTAGGTTATGATCCAAAAATGGGAGCAAGACCTTTAAGGCGTGTGATTCAGGAACATATTGAAGACGGGATTGCTGATTATTATTTAGAAAACCCAACAACAAAAGAACTTCTTGCCACACTTGAGGACGATGAGATCATTGTCACGAAACAACGATAGTCATTTAATTTAATATCTAAGGGAAGAATCAAGACTAAAACAGGCTCTTTGTCAAATCGGACTGATGAGACAAATATTGAAGATGATGAATTTGAGAATTTTCTCAAATTCATCACCTTTTTTAGTTATTCAATTGTGACAAGGCCATTTATCATAAAAATTCTTATCCTCATATTACTAAAAGATTTGAAGCCATAAGATACTCTTTTTAATGTCTTAATATGAGTATTTTTAGCTTCTATTTTTCCGTTAGAATACTTATACGTTAAAGCATTACGAATCCCTTCTTCATAATTAATTAGATTTTCAATTTTCTGTTTAAATAGTGGATTTAAGGTAGTCGGTAAGTTCTTTAATAAATCTAAATTGCAACATTAAGTTAGCCACTCTGGTAAAAATATCTAAATATCAGTGTTATTTTATTGAACCCCTTACTTACCAACATGTTTTGATCTTTAGATTTTGAATTTCTTCTAAAAATAATGTTGCTGGTTGTCTATAGTCTAAAATTTTACGCGGCAAAAGATTAACTTTTTCAGTAGCCAGTTGTATGAACTGCTTTGAGTAGTGACAGATAGGCGTTCCTTTCGGAACAAATTGCCGTAATAAACCATTATGTCTTTCGTTTGTTCCTCGTTCCCAAGATGAATAAGGGTGAGCAAAGTAGATATCAGTCATTTGTTGCAGAGTATCATCAAGTGAGCTAAATTCACTGCCATTATCAGCAGTAATCGATTGAAATATGCTACTAAATCGGGCTCTTCCAAACTCATATTTTAACTGTTTAATAGCGTAACTAACAGACTCTTCAGTATGATCATCTAGAACAACAGTAATCATGTAGCGAGTTTTTCTTTCAACAAGTGTAAGTAGAGCATTATCATCTTTAGATTTTGAACCAATGACACTGTCTATTTCCCAATGACCAAACTCTTGTCTAGAATCAATTTTGCTAGGTCGTTCATCAATTGATTTTCCAAGAGCTTTTTTATGCTGACGACTTCTTTTCTTTTTAGGTGATAGTCTAACTTTCATCTTGAGATGATGATTTCTGACTGGTAAAAAACCTTTATCAATATAGTTATAAAGTGTCTTAGTAGAAACAATAGGTTTATCCCAAGTCCCTAAAGACTTGATAAAGCCAACAATTGCATCTGGTGACCAATTAAAGTCTATCATTTGTTTACAAGCATAATTAATAAAATCAACAGCACTAACTAGCTTAGATTTCGAACCACAGCGTTTCCTGTTTTCTATGTATTTAGCTTGCCCCGTATCAGCAAAATAGAGTTGTTTAGGTTTCTTATTTTCTTTGATTTGCGTGGTCGTTCCTCGTTTAAGCTCATTACTTATTGTTTGATGGTGTCGGCCTAATCGTCTACCAATTTCTCTATTAGAGTCTCCCATATTATGCCAAACTTCAATAAGCTGCCTTTCCTTTAAGGAAAGATGTTTATAACTAGATGTCTTTGTGTTATTCTTAATTTTCACCATGATAAAAATTCCTTTCGTTGTTGGGTAGTTACTTCAATGATACACGAATTTTTACCATGGTGTTTTTTTATTATTTTAGAGTGGCTAACTTGATTTTACAACTAAGCGTTCTTTAATAAATCAAAAAATGAGTCTGGATCTTTATTTCTAAAGTGATAGGTTAATAATTGAAACACGCCATAGGCTTCTTTTAAGTCTGTAGAAAATGATAAAAGACGATCAATCATCATTGATTCTGTTAGAGGGGGAAACTTAGGTGAAGGAAAGCTTCTCCAATTTTTATATTCTGAACTAGAAACAGTCATTTGATTCTTTAATAGGTATTTCCAATTTACTTTTAGCTTATTGGCTTCAGAACGCTGGTGATTCTTTATTAATTCTTTCATTTCCCTGACTCTAAAGTCATTAAAAGCTTGATTTAAGTGTTTAACGATATGAAACCTATCAATGACTAAAGCTGCACAAGGAAAGATTTTTTTAGTTAACTGAAAATAAGCCGCATTCATATCTGTCACTAGAAATTTTACCTGTTCTCGTTTCTCCTTGGGAGAACGATTGAAGTAATTCATTAGTTTATCAAGTCTACGACTAGGAAGAACATCAACCAGTTCACCGGTTTCACCATTGGCACAAATAAAACTCATTTTATCTTCATAGGTGGCATGAGATCTGAATTCATCAACCATTAGAACTTTTGGAAAAGAGCGTGGTTTAAGCGTTTCAGGTAAATGTTTTTCAACAGATTTAAGGACCCTTATAACGGTTGTGAGCGATACATGACATATCTTAGCGATAACGGTCATTGATATTTTCTGAGTTAATAATTCTAGTATTCTAAATGTTATGAATCGACTAATAAAACAATTTTCTTCAACGATAGAACATTGAGTTGTCCAATGTTGGTGGCAGTTTTTACAAAAATATCGTTGTTTTTTTAGCTTTAAAATAGTTGGAATGTTTTGATATGATTCCAAACGAATTGTCACTTCTTTTTTCCCATTTTTTACAATGGTTTTCTTTTCATCTGCATCGTTCGCATGAGACTGACAATACTTACAGGCCGTAAGCTTAGGTGAGTAGGTACCAGTGATAATTAATGTGTTCACACCTTTGTATTTTCCTTCTTCAACACAAGTTAAATTTAAATCTTCATCTTTAATTCGCAACATTTTTTTGATATGATTAGTCATGACATGTCGTCCTTTCTATTTAAGATTTTGGTTGGTACTTTAATTTTACTAGATAGACGACATGTTTTTCTACTTAAATAAACTAAAATAGGGCTGATGAATCAAAAAATGATTCATCAGTCCTATAAATTATAGAGCCCTAAAACAGTGATTCTTCCCTTATTTATGTTATAATAAGACTATATAGAAAGCGTTTAAAAAGGGGTGAAAAAAAATGAAACTAGTCAATGTTACAAATAGTTACGCGACGCTTGTATCAAAACAACTTGAAAACACTGATGCTAGATTTGTAAGTGTGTACTCATATGGAAAAACCTTAGTTGTTCATAGCACAGCTGACACTCATATTGATATTATTCTAATTAATAAATCCCGTGACATTAAGGAATTTGAAGTGGCCGAAGTATTGCAGGAGCTAATACAACGTCAGCCAAATGACCCTGAACTTCAAGTTCTAAGAACACCTGGTGTTGTCGAAATGACATTGCCTGTCCCCCTTCCCAAAAAAGAAACAGAGGATAAGGACATTGAAACAACTAAAGACTAAATAAAAACATTCCCATGCAATTAGTCACTCAACTGCATCGGAATGTTTTTATGTGTCTTATGCCACTGAAATGACTGTCCCATTCACTAAGATCTCACTAATCTCCTCTAAAGGAATATAATCATACTGAACACTTACTTCCTCACGCTCATCTGAGTAAATATTTATAACATTATCATGAGATAAAATATCCAGCTCTTGTCCACTTGTTAATTTCAATTTGATATTTAAAGGCTCTTCTTTTGCGTTATCAGTTTTTGAAACCAAGGTTAAGTTTAACCCATTATGATACAAATCATTGGGGTACTTAACTAACAAATGCAGGAGCCCATCTTTAAAGGTGTCTTAATCCAGTTGGTCCCTTCTTGGATTAATTCTTGCCAAGGAGGACTCACTCGCTCTGTTTTTTCTTCCAACCCACTTGTTAAACGACTCAGCTCAAACCCTTTTGGATTTTTCCAAAGCTTAATAAAGACATCATTAATTAACTCCTCGATGTGCTGAATATGTCCCCCTATATTTTGTGTTAAATATTTTGAAGCCACTGCCCACATTAAGGTTGAATATTCTGTCATTAAAGAATCTAGAGCTTCTTCATCTTGATTTAGCAATGCAATGAGATACTCCTCATCTGTCATATTCTTCTCCTCCTCTTGTTGTTCTTACTTACAGTACAAGTTAAAATCAATAATTCCTTAACAAAGCAAAAAAAGAGACTGACTCTTAGCCAATCTCTTATTATTATTATTTATTTTAAAATATCATATACTTCTTTAGACAACTTAGAAATAGTCTCATAAGAAATACCATTTTTAGTCATGACAGATAACACATATGGCTCTTTAGCATAAACAATTGCCACGTCATGGACATATGAGTTCACATCACCAATTTTATGAGCTACTTTTACAGGTAGATATTTAGGAATACGCTGATTATCAAATTGTGTGTTTGACATATAGTTAATCAACTTACCATTTTGTTTGTAAATAGCTTCCATAAGTAAGGCATTTTCTTTTGCTGTGATATTAAATGGTGATACCCAGGTACGACCGATAATTTTACTAATATCACGGCGCATTTCAGCATCATACTGACGTCCAGCATAATAGCCTAAAAAGTTAGCACCTTGATTATCTGAATATTTTGCCGTCCAGTTCATCATCGTATCAATTGAATAACTCGTACCATATGGTTTACCTTGCAAAATACCTGCCCCGTCTCGCTGATAAGAGTAATAAGGCATTTGGTTAATCGCATCTGTGTACTTGTACTTTTTATTAGGGTCAATTCGTTTGTCATTAATCATTTTTTGAGAATAATACATGGCAGGTAATTTTCCAGTACTAGCAGCCACAAAAGATTGTGAGCCGTTAACTGAAGCTGTAGAGCCATCCACTAAACTCATCACATAAATCCCCATATTTGGCGTACGATATTTATTATCTAACAATTTTTGGACCTTCTTCATTTTTTCAGCTGTAAGAGATGTGGCATTGGCATTTAAATACCCTTGCCAAACACCTTTATTGTCATAAACTGAGAAATAAGCCTCACCATTCACATGATAATAAATCCCTCTAGCTTGAAAGGTTTGATTAACGATTTTACTTGCTGGCTGTTTGACGTTCCAATTAAAATCACGCCATAAATTGGTACTACTTGATGAGATGGTAACGTACTTACCATAATGATAATACTCACCTTGAGGGTCACTTACCGTTTTTAAGGCATCATCATTAATGTAGCCATAAAATGTGCCAGTTGAATCTGTAAGTGCAGCATATGTTGATGTATTAAAATGATGATACTCTTCTTTTACTATAAATGTTTTATGATTATAACGACTAGCTTTACCGTTTGATACCCAATTAAACGAGCGCCACAGGTCATAATTTCCTTTAGCGATACTAACATATTTATTTGTCTTAACCGCCTCACCCCAAGGGCTATTTACTAAAGACACGTCACTTTCAGGAACATAGCCCATCCACTCATTTTTATCATTGTATAGCGAATAAAACACTGAGCCATTAATGTGATTGTACTGACCCTTAGCACGGTAAGTTTTTTGGTATAAAGAGGCAAATGAATGTTTCGCTTTCCCCTCAAAATCACTATAAGTTTGACCTGTTTTACGATTAATAGTTAAATAGTTACCATTGTGAATATAAACACCTTGTGGCCCATCAGCTATTTTAAGATCTTCTTTATTCACATAACCAACTAGCTTATCTTCACCATTAAATAAAGATACTGCTTCTTTTCTAGTAGTATCATCCACGTAGCTCTCTTTTGCAAAATACGTTTGATACTGAGGTAGTGTGACATTTGAAATTTGTGTTAAATGCTCATCTTTGTATACGACTGTTTTTTCATTAATGGTTGAGACATATTTGTTAAGATTTGCTTGTCTCACTTTAGAAATATCATCTAAAGTAACCTCTCATTCTTCTACATATCCCACTACTACTTCTTCTTGGTTTAATAATTGATAGTAATTAAGATGATGACTTGTTTGATATAATTTTTTTGTATACAGCTTTTTAGGTAATCCTTCTTGCTTAGCTAACGTCAAATCTTCCAGATCAAGGTAGATATCAACTTTAGGTTTGATAAATGTCACTTCTTTTAAATCCAGCTCTTTAATATCAAACGTCATTTTTTCAACAACTGGCTCACTTGTCTCTAAGGTTGATGAGTCACTTGTCTCTAAAAACAAACTACTTGATGTCTCACTAGTTTGAGATGTAGAAACATCTTTGGCCTGCACCACAACTTGAGTTAGTATACCAACTGACAATATGCTCCCACATAAGAACAAACTCAACTTCTTTTTCATAATTACCCCTCACTTTTTATGTACTCACCTATATTTTACCGTGAATTCCTTAGAAAAAAATGATTACCAAAATAATTATTTGAGGAAAATAAAATGAGGCTGACTCAAAGGTCAACCTCATTTAAATCAAAACATCAGCACATCATGACTTTGATAAATATTCTTTTAAGATAGCCACAATTTGTTTCGAGGCTGTCCCATCACCATAAGGATTACTAGCTTCAGACATTTGTTTATATAACACTTCATCTTCAAGCAAGGCTTTAAAATGTTTATAAATTACCTCTTCGCTTGTTCCAACTAATTTTAAAGTCCCCGCTGCTACACCTTCTGGACGCTCTGTTGTATCACGCATAACAAGAACTGGTTTTCCAAGAGAAGGGGCTTCTTCTTGAATACCACCGCTATCTGTTAAAATAATATCACTATTAGCTAACAAATTATGAAAATCAATCACTTCCATTGGTGGAATCATTAATATACGATCAGTATTCACAAAAATATCATCTGCTAGCTCTCTAATACTAGGGTTCATGTGAATAGGATAGACCACCTTAATATCCTCATGTTCATCAATAATTCTCTTAATAGCTTGAAACATATGACGCATGGGCTCACCATAATTTTCACGTCTGTGTGCTGTTAAAACAATCAGACGACTATCACCTACCCATTTAATTAAGGGATGTGAGTAATCTTTTTTAACAGTTGTTGATAACGCATCAATAGCTGTGTTGCCTGTCACATAAACTGAATCTGGATTCTTGCCCTCTGCTAATAAATTATCTCGAGCTTGATTTGTCGGTGCAAAATTAATTTCAGAAAACAAGCTCACAGAACAGCGGTTAAACTCTTCTGGAAAAGGTGAGTGAATATTATGAGTACGAAGGCCAGCTTCAATATGACCTACTGGAATACCTAAATAAAAACTAGCTAACCCAGCAGCATACGTTGTTGTCGTATCACCATGCACTAAAACTATATCAGGCTGCTCCTCTAATAATATCGGTTTTAATCTATCAAGAATATTAATCGTTACATCAAATAAGTCTTGCTTATGTTTCATAATTTCTAAATCATATTTTGGAGAAATATGAAAGATAGGTAACACTTGGTCTAACATTTCACGATGCTGACCAGTTACACACACAACTGTTTCAATATCAGATTGCTTGTCAAGTTCTTGTACAAGAGGACCCATTTTTATTGCTTCAGGTCTTGTACCAAAAATAACCATCACTTTTTTCATATTTCTTCCTCCTAATGACTATGTTTACAATAACGTTTTTAACTCCACATCTGGATACTTATCACTAAACCAACGCATCGCAAATTGATTCTCAAATAAGAATAACGGCTGGTCAAAACGGTCACGAGCTAAAATATTACGACTTGAACTCATCTTCTCATCAAGTTGTGATGGATCAATCCAGCGTGCTATTTTTGTTCCCATTGGCTCCATAATAATCTCTGTGTTGTACTCACCTAACATACGATGTTTAAATACTTCAAACTGTAGTTGACCAACAGCTCCAATAATAAAATCTTCTGTTAAATAGGTTTTATATAACTGGATAGCCCCTTCTTGAACAAGTTGGTTAATCCCTTTATAAAATGATTTTTGTTTCATCACGTTTTTAGCTGTGACTTTCATAAATAATTCTGGCGTAAATTGAGGTAAATCTTCAAATTCAATTTTATCTTTTCCAGTAAAAATCGTATCTCCAATTTGATAATTTCCTGTATCATATAACCCAATAATATCTCCTGCTACGGCTTCAACAACTGTTTCACGAGAGTCTGCCATGAACTGGGTAGAATTATTTAATTTGATTTTTTTCTCATCACGAGCTAGTTTAACATCCATCCCTTTTTCAAAACTACCAGAACAAATACGGACAAAGGCAATTCTATCTCGGTGAGCAGGGTTCATGTTAGCTTGAATTTTAAAGATAAATCCTGAAAAGTCTTCAGAATAAGGACTGATTTTCTCGCCAGCTTTTGTTTCATGATCTCCTGGTTTTGGTGCAAATTGTAAAAATGTTTCTAAAAAGGTTTCCACCCCAAAATTTGTTAAGGCTGAACCAAAGAAAACTGGTGTTAGCTGACCATTAGCTACTTTTTCCTCACTAAATTCATTACCAGCTTCAAGTAGTAGTTCTACTTCATCTTGAACTTGAGAGAATATTGATTCTTGACTGAGTGGGTGATCTGCCACTAACTGGTGCTCATCATCTAACTCTAAATAACGCTCTCCGTCAAAACGATCTGGACGGTAAACTTCTACTCGGTTATTATAAATGTCATAAATCCCTTCAAACCCTTTACCCATACCAATCGGCCAATTCATTGGATATGAATCAATCTCTAAAACTTCTTCTAGTTCTTCTAATAATTCAAGTGGTTCACGACCATCTCTATCTAGTTTGTTGATAAAGGTGAAAATCGGAATACCACGCATGCGACAAACTTGGAATAATTTCTTCGTTTGTGCTTCAATCCCCTTAGCACTATCAATCACCATCACTGCACTATCCACAGCCATAAGTGTTCGGTACGTATCCTCAGAAAAATCCTCATGTCCCGGTGTATCTAATATGTTGACACGTTTATCATCAAAATCAAACTGCATCACTGAACTTGTAACAGAAATACCACGTTGCTTTTCAATATCCATCCAATCTGATTTAGCAAAATTTCCTGATTTTTTACCTTTAACAGTTCCTGCATTACGAATGGCACCACCAAATAATAACAATTGCTCTGTAATCGTTGTTTTACCAGCATCCGGATGCGAAATAATTGCAAATGTTCTTCTTTTATCTACTTCTGCCTGTTGATTGAATCCCATATAATTCCCCTTACTTCTTTCAAATTTATAAAGTCTGATTTAGTATAACACAATTATACCTTGTTTTTATAGCCTTTCTGTAGTGAAAGCTCCATGAAAAGATACTAACTACAATCAAAAAGTGTATAAAGTAAAAAGGAGTAGATTTCCCCACTCCTTAAAAACTCATTTTTAAATGACTTAACACATTACCTAAATAAATCTGACATAGTTTCTTTGATTCTCTCCCAAAATGTCAGTGTTTTTTGCGTGACATTTGCTCCGTTGTTTTCTTCTTTAACCTCAGGCATATTTTTTCCTTCACCTGCTTTAATCACGTCATTTAAAGTATTATTTTCCACTACAATCCCAACAGAATTTGGGTATGCAAAGGTCCCTGGTTGCGACCACTGATTTAAAATTGAGATATTTTGTTTTGGCATATTGTTATGCTCAATGGTGATATTCTCACTATAGCCAATCAGTATCCCCGCCTCAGGATATGAATTAGCTTCAAATCTAGCCTTTGTATTACCATTATCCATGCTTCCTAATGGCCTTGGGTTGATTAATTTATTATCTTTAACTAAAACATTAGTTGCCCCAACAATCATCAGCTGACCATTAAAAGCTCCAAACCAGGCTCCGTCTTGGACATTTTGATGATTTGTATTATTGCCTTCAAATATGTTATCTAACACTTTGACGTTATCAATTATCGCTCGCTGCTGGTGACCACTCTCATCTTTATCATAAAAAATTTTCTCACCCATGCCATACATCAACACCCCGGCATCATCATTATTTAAAAAATGATTTTGTGTTAAGGTAATGTTTTTAGCTGACCTTAAGCTATGGTTTTTAAAATCTGCTGGCTCAATATTAATTCCTGCTGAGGGATCTGTTCCTTTAGTATTTTCAATTAATGTGTTGGTAACAATTAAGCCGTTTACATTTTCAACTGAAATACCTTGCCTGCGGTTATTTGAAAGTGTTGAATTTTTTATGACAATTTGCTGGTTAGGCTGAGTCGCTTCTTTTGTTGAAAATAAATCAATCCCATCTCCCCACATATTAGAAATGCGAATACTATCAATCACAATATTTTGAGATGAAACCATTAAAATACCCCAGCCAGTTTCACCGTTATACTCAGGATCACCTCGGCGCAATTTTGAATACTTATCAATATGCTCGTCTCGGTCCCCTACAATGTTACCACCATAAATATTAACATGACTAGCATCCTTTAAATTCAGTACCGTATAGCTATAAAATTCATTAGGAATTGCTTTTAAATAAGCTTTCTCATCCATTAAAATCGTTGTATTAGACTTCACGTGTAGACCAACATCAGTATTGACAAAGCGTTGGACCATCTCTTTAGAGGAGGGGGAATCATTGGTCTTAATCATGTACTCTCCCTCAGGAAGGTAGATAACACTTTTTTTATCCCCATCTATTTGATCTAACACAGCTTGAAGAGCTTTTGTATCATCAGTTTTTCCATCTCCTGTGACACCTTCATCTTTAACATTAATAATCTTTTCATCACTTGTTTCAATAGAATATTGTTTTTTTAAATCACTAAGATCACTTGCTCCAACCCTTGTTGTAGTTATCAACATAGCTGTTACAACGCTGATTATCAGCATGCTTAATTTGATATATTTATTTAATTCCATGATTAATTCTCCTTTATTTAATCCTTTTTATCTATACAGTAACAAAATTAATATGACATGTTTTATTTTCGTTGTCAATTTATCTAAATAGCTAAAGTCTAACTATCCAAAAAATAAAAAACTGACCCGAAAGTCAGTTTTTTATGTAGTCTAAGTTCCTGCTATGTTAGAGAACCTCTACATATATTATTCTTTTCATAACCTTCCATAGCTTTAACAACAATACGTTCTCTAGCTTGATTATCACGATAAAGAGATAGGTTATCTAATTTTTTCTCATGTTTTTTCTTAATCTGCTTTTTCTTGAAGACTGATTTCAATTTACGATATAACCGTCTTCTTGACTTAATAATATCACCTGGTAAAAAAGCTTTTAAATTATTATCTTTTTTAGCTTCAGCTAAATTCTTATCAAACTGATAGTAGATAACTGGTTTTTTAAGCAAAGCAAAATCAAGTGCCGCACTTGAAAAATCTGTGAGTAAGTAATCGTTTTTAACTAATTCATCTTGCAAAATATAATTGTCATAATCTGTGTCAATATAATCAGATGTAAACAAGTGTCTGTAGTGACTAAAGTTAGGATGTAATAAAAATTTAGCCTTGACATGATTAGCTTTTAATAAATCAATAAACGTGTCATCATTTAATAGACTTTGAAACTCTTTATAAAAACTAGTGTCCATAAACTTCTCATCACTTAATCTATTTTCACCTTTTCGCCAAGACGGGAAGATTAGAAGGCTTTTTTGTCTATTAGCATGTGCCTGATTTAATTCCTGATATTTATTAAATAACTCGTCAAACCGAGAAAGACCTGTTAAACCGATTTCGTCTTCTGAATAGAAATAATCATTCATAATAATATTTTTTTCTCTTTCAGAACTACAAATGAATAAATTAGTAAAGGCCTTGTCACCTTTAGCATACATATAAGATAAATCTCTCACACCTAAAATACCATGTTGTAAAAAGACTCTAAATGTTTTTTCCATTTTATCTTGGAATTTTTTCATCTTCGTTGGATTAGCATATATCGAACTGTGCGAATGAAAAATCATATCTGCTTGCATAAATTTTTCAAAATGAAGTGGCTCTTTATAAAAAATCACTTGGTCCTTGTATGGCTCTAAATTCACTAAATCTGGAGAATCAGCTTCAATAATATACCAACACTCAAACTGATCACTTAATTCATCACTCATATACTTAAATTGTGAGAAGGCTGTGTCTTGTGCTTTTTCAGGATACTCACAAAATAGCGCCACAAGTCTGTCGCTAGATCCCATGTTTGACTCTAAATTAAAACACTCTTTCGATTCAAGAGGAATGTCTTCTAAGATAATCGATGATTTTTCATTCATAGTTTGATAAAATTTCACACCAGTTAATATATCTGGATGCTCCTGAACAAAATATTCTTCATAATCATGCTCAAGACAAACTCTATGTCGTCTAGCAAATAAGTAATTGCTTTCTAATTGGAACATCAATGACAAATCAATAATATTATTGAAATAATTAGAATAGCCATCAAACTCTCTCACTTTTGCCATATCAGCAGGTCTTATTTTAAAGAACAGTCTCGTTCTAAAAATATGGTCTTCTACACTTAATTTTTCAAACTTTGTTGTGCTCACATAGGTTTTTTCAATAGAACCTCTAAAAGTGAAAAATAAATCCCCTTCTGTGGCATGTGACACGAGGGTATCTAAATCAATCGCTACTTCCACTGAGCCATCTCTAAGTTGTCTAGCAAAAATAAATTCTACCTTCTCAATAAACCGGTGACTAATTGGTAGCTCACCAACAAGTAAACGTAGCGTCTTCTCTTTTGAAGGGTAGATAGAAATAAGCGTATCTTGGTACTGCTCTGTCAACATCTTCTCTGAACTAAATGACGTCAGCTCATCAGAAAATAATACTTCCTCGCCAGCTTCATTTTGTAGCATTAAAATACTGGCACGCCCGTCAGTTAACATGTAGATATCATCAAAAGGGATTGAAATGATACCATCTACTGCTTTGTATTCTTTTTTTGATTGTCTAAATTTTAAATAAATAGAATGTAAGTTAGATTCCTCAATTAAAAAGGCAACGGAATCTTTATTAATTTTCATGATAACCCTCCTGAGACTCACAATAAGAAAATAAATTAAACAACTTCATCACGTTTAATATCTCCCCAATCATGTTTTGCTTTTTTCCCTGTAAATAAAAACTTCACTGTTCCTTTAAATTTAGAATATAGCGAAACCCAATGATAACTAAAAGCTTCCACTAATCCTAGACACATTAAAAATAATTTATCTTTATAAGAAATATTTTGAATTCTAGCATTTTGTAAAATAACTGCCATCGTAAAAAATAGATTAACAAAGTAAGATAATAGAAAAATATAGATAGCTTCTCGCCAGCTAATAATACCTGTTGCTAAAAAGTAACCACCAAGAACAAGACCTACTGTCTCCATTAAAAAACTAACAAATTCGGTAAAAATAAATAGTGGTAATCCAACCATCCCCACATTTTTATAGCGACGGTTAAACACCATCCCTTTATGTTTCCAAACAGTTTGTAAAAAACCAATTTGCCAACGAGAGCGCTGTTTTACTACATCACGAATACGTGAAGGTGGTTGCGTCCAGCAAACAGAGTCATATAAAAATATTTGACGTTTATCGATTTTTCTATCATTTAAATGCTTACGAATGGATAGTGTTAAGTCAAAATCCTCACCAATTGAGTCTGTATCAAGGCCATCAATTTCTCTTAAAATAGTAATGTCATATACACCAAAAGCACCAGAAATAATCACAGTACTCTCAATTTTACTCAAACTTGAACGAAAGACTAAAACACTTCTTAAATACTCTAAATATTGAAATGAAGGTAAAATTTTTGTCGTTCTAATTTTCACTGAGCGCTTAGAAAAGTTTTCAATTCTTGTCATCGGTCTAATTTGCCCACCGATAGAGACAATATCATCTGAAAAATAAAAGGGCGACATAAGTGTCACTAAGGCATCTTCTTCTACAAAAGAATCAGCATCCACAAAAGCCACGTAATCAGATGTGGCATAGTTCACCCCAACATTTAACGCATCACTTTTCCCACCATTTTCCTTATCAATTAAATAAATATTAGGATAATCCTGACTTTGATAAATCTCTTTTACAGGTTGAGTGAAAATGTCACTTTGCTGTTTAAATAAAGGAATTTTTTCCATGTGAAAATAATCCAGACATTCCCTTTTGGTATTATCTTTTGAGCCATCATTAACCACATAGATTTTTAAATTATCATAACGCTGACTTAGAAAACTACTCACTGATTTACAAATCGTCTCTTGCTCATTATAAGCTGGAATGACTACTGTCAATTCTAAATTATTGCGTGAACTAATTAATTGATTAAAATCGAGAATATTATCTTCCAGTAATTTTTTGTTTTTATTAACCTCTGTCACATCCCGGCTAGATAACCTTAGCTGAGTGATATAAATAATAAAGAATATATAGTTGATAATTAATGCTGTAATCCCTAGATAGAGTGAAATATTATTCATAGATATCCCCAATTCTCATTAAATGGATATCAATATAAGCATTTAGCTTTTTAAATAATGCTTTATCAAACTTCACTGGGCGATTACCGACTAAATACATATAATTATCCATATCATTATTTTGAACCATTGAATATAAAATAAAAAACTGTGCTTGACCTGTGTAATGTTGAAAATTATTCAAGATAATATGTTGGCAAGATTGTACTTGAAGTAGATTAATAATAGTTAATGCTTCATACACTTCATAATCTTGCTTTTTATTTAACTTATCTTCTACTTTTGCTTCAATACCTATATCAGATAAATATTGAGTATCAGATATCTCATCACCAGTTAATGCTAAGTGAATGTCATGTTCTGAACGCTTTAATCTAGAGACAATCAATTCCAAATTTTTATTAGAACTTCGCTTGAGCTTCCTTCTTACTTTTCGTCTAAAATATTTATACTGACCTTTCGTAACAAAATGATCGATATACTTATCAATTTTTCTCATCAACCTATCTTGTCTACTTGCTGTAATACCTTTACCTATAGGACTTAGTATGATAAATATGATTAAAATACCACTAATAACCCCAACAACTTCTAATAGAAAAAACATAAACTCTCCTTTTATTTATCTCATACTGACTTGATTAGTTACTCACACCATCATATAGCAAAAATAACCATGTACTCTTAAGTATATCATGTTTTTTTAAAACAAAAAGTGGTTTTTCATGAAAATATAGTAGCTTTTTATAAAACATCATAAAAATAGTAAAATAATAAAGTCAAAAAAAACAAAATATTATTCACTATAACACGGCTTAATATATTTATAAATATTTATTAAAATCTGATAAAAAGAATTTTTATTTCCAAACTCTTATCAAAAAAAGCTAACCTGTTAGGCTAGCTTTCATCATTTTTATCTTTCACACTATCTTTTGACTTGTAATACTCCTCGTCATCATCCTCGTCGATTTCATTAACAATCACTAGGATTTCAAGTAAACGTGTGCCTTCAACTTTATGAGTGGTTAGTGTAATGTGATCTTGCTCAATACTTAGAGTTTCATCACCATCGGGTATCACACCAAGCTCTGTAATCACACAGCCTGCCATCGTATCCACATCTGTCATGGCAATAGATGTTCCAAACTTATCATTAAAATCATCAATTGGCATACGAGCCTGAATGATATACTCATTATCACTAATTTGCTCATATAACTCTTCAATCGTCAGCTCATCTGACTCATCATCAATCTCACCGACAATCTCTTCTAGTAAATCTTCAAATGTTACGATTCCAGACACACCACCATACTCATCTAATAAAATAGCCATATGACTTTGTGACTTTTTAAGTTCAAGTAATAAATCATCTATAAAAATAGTCTCTGGAACAAACAATGGTTCATGAATCACATCTAATAAATCAATGTCATCAAATCCAACTTGTCTCGCTTCTTTCAACAAGTTTTTCAGATGAAGAATACCAATGATTTTATCCTTGTCATCATCATAGACAGGTATCCTTGAAAAACTATTTTGTAAAACCTTATCAATATTTTCAACAGCAGGGTCATGAATATCTACCATGAAGGCTTCTGTACGGGGAACCATCACTTCTCGTGCCATGGTCGAGTCTAAATCAAAAATCCCCTGAACCATCTCTAGTTCTTCATTATCTAATATCCCTTCGTTGCTAAGTAAATAAGTCATCTCTTCACGAGTCATTTTTTCCGTCTCATCATCAAGTGTCATTGGTGTGATACGACTTAGTAAATCAGTTGAACTTGATAATAACCACACAAAGGGTCTCATAACTGTCTCTAATACATTAATTGGCCCCATAACAAACCTAGCAACTTCCTCAGGTTTATTTAGTGCAATACGTTTTGGATAAAGCTCTCCAAAAACGATTGATACATACGTTAATAAAATTAAAACAATTACTTGTGACGTTTGTTTTGCCCATATAACATCTCCAAAAACAGGTGCTAATTTTCTTGCAAAAGAGTTGGCAAGTGAGGCACCAGATATAATGGTCACTAGAGTGATTCCTACTTGGATAGTAGATAAAAAGTTACTTGAATCATTGACTAAACGTAATAATTTAGTCGCTTTTTTATCCCCCTCCTCAGACTTTGTCTCCAAACGATTTCGATTCACTGAAATCACTGAAACCTCCGCTGCTGCGAAAAAGGCATTTAACAAGGTCAAAACAATTAAAATAACAATATTAACAAATAATGACTGACTCTCAGGGTCAGCGTTCATAAGCTGTTCTCTCCTAACATAATTTCATTTTGAAAATTTAATTCCTTGCAAAATCGTATCATAAAACCTAGTCAATATCAATGTTTAGCACTAAGAGGCATTTTCTTTTGCTCTCTTTTGAGCTTTGGCTTTTTTATTGACTTGAAAAATATCATAAACATAAACCACAATCGTTTTACACACCGCATATAGTGGTACTGCTAAAATCATACCTAGTAGACCAGCTAAATTACCTGCTACAAGTAAAATAACAATAATTGTTAGTGGGTGAATGTCAAGACTCTTACCAATCACATTAGGGTAGATGATATTACCATCAATTTGTTGTACGATAAGCACAACCACACAAGCTAAAATAGCTTTAAATGGATCAGTAAATAGGGTGACAAATAAAGCTGGTGCTAAACCAATGTAGGGTCCAATGTAGGGAATCAAGTTAGTCATTCCTGCAATAAAGCCAAAAAGGAAAGCATACTCAACACCAATCAACATATAACCAATGCTTGTTGCTACACCAACGAATAAACACTCAATCATTTGACCACTGATGTATTTAGAAATCGTTTGGCTCATTTTAACTAACAATTCACTAATTTCATCTTTATGTGATTCTGGGAAGAAACGTGAAATGGTTGGTAAAAATTTTTCACCATCTTTAAGCATATAAAATAGCATAAATGGTACAGTTACAATTAGCATGACAATTCCTGCTACAGAAGAAATCAAAGTTCCTAAGCCACTATCCACGCCTGACAATGTGTTTTTAGCAATATTTGACATTGAGACGTTCCATTTATCCAAATAAGATTGAATATCAATATTATCTAGCATTGGATGATGGGCTAATTCATTTACCTTTTGTTCCACCATAGCATAAAATCCAGGAGCCTTTTTCGTTAAGTTTGTCACCTGATTAATCAAGTTTGGAATAACTGAAATAATAAAGATCACAACTAGGACAATAAAAAGTAACGTAATAAGAGCTACTGCTAAGTTTCGCTTCATACCCTTTTTCACTAAAAATTTGACAATAGGATTAATACAATAGAATAAAAAACCAGATATTAATATCGGGGCAAATAGGGTGGTAAATAGGGTCCCAATTGGTTTAAATAAGAAATTAATTTTTGTCCCTACAAAAATTAATGTCGCAATCACCAACAATTCCACCGACCAAAACATAAGTTTAGATTGTTTCATTTTGTCTAACATTATTTTTCTCCTCCTTTTCTTCGTATAAACAAAGTAAATATATTATAATATATTTCTAAGAAAAAAACTCATTTTTGTTTAATCATTTTGTAAAAACAACGTAGAAGGAGCGGTTCAATATGACTAAATTTTTAAAAAGCACTGACTTAACAAGCACTACTTATGAAGATGCCTTAGCTATTCGCATGGATGTCTTTGTTAAGGAACAAGAAGTACCAAAAGAGATGGAGCTAGAGTATGAAGATGAATGTATCCATATTGTCATCTACAATGACGATGCTAAAGCGATGGGAACCGTAAGACTAAAACCACTAGAAGATTTAGTTATGAAAATCCAACGAATGGCTGTACTAAAAGAGTATCGCGGCCAAGGTGTTGGTAAACAGCTGATGCGTTATGCTGAAGAGGTGGCTAGAGCAATGGGGGCTACAACTTTATTATTAGGTGCACAAGTTCAAGCAATTCCATTTTATGAGTCTTTAGGCTTTAGTATTTGCTCTGATATGTACCTAGATGCAGGTATTGAACACAAAGATATGGATAAAAAACTAGTTTGAAGTAAAAAAGGAAGCTGACTAAACTGTCAACTTCCTTTTTTACTCCAGCTCATCTTATCTTGAAAGTACAAACTGATAGTTTTATTTTCTTGATAGTTGTTGATAACGCTTATACCAGATGTCAACATATTCATCTGAAAAAGGCCCTTTTCCTTCATTAATCCAGTCTACCAATATTTTGACGTTTTCTTTTAGCACAATATCAATTTCATTTGGATAATTCATCTCTTGACGGTGTTTTTCGTACTCATCTACATCTAGTAGCCTTTTTTCACCATCAGGAAAGACTTTGATATCCAAATCATAATCAATATATTTCAGCGCCTCATCATCTAATACGTAGGGAGAAGCAAGATTGCAATAATAGGATACACCTTTCTCACGTATCATTGTTACTATATTGAACCAAAATTTTGTATGAAAATATACAATTGCTGGCTCACGTGTCACCCATCGTCTACCGTCAGATTCTGTTACTAAAGTGTGATCATTTAGACCAATAATAGAACATTCACTGGTTTTTAGTACCATCGTGTCACGCCAAGTTCGATGTAAACTACCGTCATGCTTGTAACTTTTTATTGTGATAAATTCGCCCTCTTTAGGTACATGCATTCTTATATAACCCTACTTTCCTTGACAGTACTGCCAAATTTTACACTAGGGTGTTCATTACACCGATATCAAATTTATTATAGCATAAACTTCATGAGGATATCACTAATTATTCTCAACTTTCTTTAATAAGCTAAGCAATTTCTGTTGAGGTTTTGGAAATGGATAATCTTTAAATTTTTCTGGATAGACCCATTCTTCTCTTGGCTTTAATTGATACGATGACAATCCATCTACTCTACCTTCTAAAGCCAAAATATGCCACTTTCTATGACTAAAGACATGTGTCACTTCCCCGTGATGATACTCCTTCATCTTAATATTAGGGTAATCTGTTAGCATAGCTGAAAACAAATAAACCTCTGACTCATCTGCCACTTGGTCAAATAAACTAAGCTCCTGATGATCAGCAAACTTCTCTTGGTGCTTTAGTTGCTTATAAGTCAGCTCATCTACCTCTACTAGAGGAAACGTCCACATATTAGCTAATAAGCCATCTGACGGGCGTTTTGTAAGTAAGTAAGCACCTAACTCATTTTGCAACACGATAGCCACATAATAAAGAGGAACTGGTTTTTCTTTTTTCTTTTTCACTGGGAGTTGATCCACTTGATTAGTTTTTAATGCTAAACAATATTCTTTAACTGGACAAGTCTTACAACTAGGTTTTTTAGGTGTGCAGATTCTAGCACCTAAGTCCATTAAAGCTTGATTAAAATCTCCTGGTTCATCACGGGAAATCGTTTTTCTGACTTTCTCTTCAAATACCCGTCTTGTTTTTGGTAGCATAATATCATCATCAATACCAAACAACCGACTATAAACACGCATCACATTACCATCCACCGCAGGCTCAGCTAAATTAAATGCAATACTTGAAATGGCACCTCCTGTATAAGGACCAATCCCTTTTAAAGATAAAATATCTTGCGGGTTATTAGGCATGTGACCGTCAAACCGCTCCATGATGTCTTGGGCGGCTGCTTGCATATTTTTCACACGAGAATAATAACCAAGACCTTCCCACGCTTTTAATAGTTTATCTTCTGGGGCATTTGCTAAACCTTTGATTGTTGGAAATTCACTTAAAAAATGATTGAAATAAGGAATAACTGTTACAACTTGAGTTTGTTGTAGCATAATTTCAGACACCCACACACGATATGGATCGGTATTTTTTCGCCAAGGTAAATCACGCTTTTCGCTATGATACCAAGCCAGTAGATCCTCCCTAAATTTTTCAGTTTTCTGATTGCTCCATGTTTCTTGTTTCACTAGTCTAACTCCATCTCTTTTTCATCAATATAGCGGTTAATATCATCCATTGAAAAGCCTTTTTGATATAGACTTTGTTTGATTTTTTGCTTGCGCTTATAAGGCTCTAAACGTTCATGACGACGCCATAACTTATCTCCTTGAGCCTTTAGCTTCTCATATTCTTCATCCTCATCTACCTCGGTAATCACCTCATCAATAACACGAGAAATAACCTCTGATGAAAATCCTTTGCCGTATAAGAACTGATTTAGTTTGTTTTTTGTTTCTTGTTGTGATTTTTGACGATTCTTTCGCATGTTTTTTTCAGCTAGATTTAATGCTAGTGGGTACTGGGAGTCTTCATCAAATAAAGAAAGAGCTTCTTGTATCTCCTCTTGTTTGATTCCTTTTTTAAATAAAAACTCCTTTACCCCACTAGGTCCTTTATCAGTAGTACGCATTGCTGTTCTGACATAGCTTTTAGCAAATTCAGCATCATTTAGTAATTGTAATTCTCTTAATTTATCAATCACAAGATATATCTGTTCCTCACTAACCTCATGCTTTTTTAGATGGTCTTTAATCTCTTTTTCACTACGAAGTTGATAACTTAAGTAAGCTAAAGCCTTTTGGTAACCAATATCAAAGTCAGCCTCTCTTTCAATCTGCTCAAGTAAAGACTTACTTAACTCTTGACCTTTTAGTAAACGATGCTTCACTAGAGAATCCTCAGACACTCGAATCACCATACCACTTTCAGTCTTTATCTGATACCCACCACGCTTTAATTTCTTAGTACTCTTTATAATTTCCAAGATAACACCTCCTAGTCAAAAGCTACTATACCATAAAATACATAAGATGTTATCAATACTCCTGTTCATTAAAATACTCTGAAATAGTAAGACTAGGATCTTTCACCTTGGCATAAATAAAATTGATAGCCTTATATTGGCATTTGTTAAGTAATTCAATATCCACATTTTTGTAAACACCATAGATCAATTTTAAATGCTGACTGATATACTCACCAGCCCACTGACTTTTCAAAGTTTGACTAACATAAGGGATATTAGCTATAAGACTAGGATAAAAGTAAGAAAAGTAGTAGCGAATACTCATCTCAACTTGTCTATCATAAATCTTTTTATCAAAGGAATCCTCCACATCTAAGTGATTTGAAAACGATAGAATAGTCTTTTTACCAGGCATTTTTTTCAAGGCATCTAGGTGAGTGACATTAAAAAAATTGGCTTCTTGTTTGATACTACCAGTAGGGGAAATTAGGACACAATCCTTTGCTACATAGGGTGTTTTATAGGTTTGGGTACCATCATAATTAATCATCGTTATTCTGACTTTTTCAAAAATAAAATCATGGTTTCTCTCATAATCATTGATTAATTCTTTTGTTGTCATAGTCGTCACCACAGGTAAATGATTGGCTGAAATAATTAAGGTATTGTGCTTTTTAGACATATCTGATACATCATGAATCAAGATTGTGCTAGTTGTAATATACGGATTGGATTTTTCAATAGAGCAAAAAAGACATTTTTCATATAATTCTTCCAATTTAATCGTCCCACCATGAACTAACTCTCTGTACCAATCCATTTTTTCTTTTTCTAAATCCATTTATAACACTCCATTCTTTTTTATCATACGTTTATTTTAACAATTTTCAAACAAAATTGTAAACGTTTTCTGCACAAAACGAATGATTTTGGTATTAATCTTTATTTTTTCGACTTTTACGATAAAGAAATTTTCTTTTATACTCTTTATGACTAGTCAAACCAACTACGGAGAGGACAATTTACTATGGAAGAAGACATTTTCACAACCTATCACCCACTTATCTTAGGTGCTCTAAAAAAATGTCACATTTATCACCACCATCCAGACTTTGATGACTATATTCAAGCAGCACGGATTGAACTTTTGTTACTACACCGAGAATATGATGCCAAAAAACACCTTAACCAACCACCTTTTGCTCCCTATGCTTACCAAAAAATCTATTGGAGAACTTTAGATTTAATCAGAAAAGAAACAAAACGACTTGATAACCATCCACTTGATGATTTGATATTAGACGTCTATGAAGATACTAAAGAAGACACCTGCCTACATAAATTTGTAGAAACGAGTGATACCTACACACTCCTATGCCAAGAGCTGACACCTTTTGAAACCAAAGTGCTAGAAGATAGACTATTTAAACAACTTTCTGTGACACAACTATCAAAAAAATATGACCTCTCACGCCAAACGATTTATAGAGTCATGGAGAGAATTCAAAAAAAATATCGAAAAATCGAAAAAAACCTGTGACACTTTGACGATTTCTTTCGTTTATAGGAGTGTAAGATGCGCATCTTTCAAAAATAAAAAAGGACGTGACTATTATGGAAAAAATTTCAGACAGCAAAAAAACAGAATTCACTTATCAAGCAATCGGGACAGCTAATCCAAGAAAACAAAGCCTGACAAACTTACGACCAGATACAGAAGACAAAGATATTCTAGCCCTATCAGATATTTTTCAAACACTAGCACCAAGTGAGGAACCGATGGAAAAACTAGCGATTATCAACACTCACCACTACTCAATCTAAATAAAAACTAGGAGGAATTTACTATGAAAAAACTAACATTAACATTTTTAAATGAACAGGACAAACGTGTCAATATGATTCCAAAAGTTGTTAACCAAGACTTAGAAGGACCAGTTGTTAAGGAAGCCATGGAGATGATCTGTACGTTAGATATTTTCGAAAAAAATGGCGAAAAACTTTACGTGGAACCTCATACAGCCTTTTATACAGAAACAATTATCACACCATTAGTCTAAATACTAAAAAGGAGGACTGACTTATGTTATCAGTTATTGATTTATCCAATCACCAAAAAGGTATTAGACTAGAATCACTCATATGTGACGCTTTTATCTTTAAAGCAACAGAAGGAACATACTTTATTGATAGTGCTTGTGATGTCTTTGTACAAGAAGCCAAAGAACTAAATAAGCCGTACGGTGTTTATCACTTTTTAGATCAAAGTGACGTCAAAGAACAAGCTCACTTTTTCCTAGATCATATTAAAGGCTATATCGGTGAGGCCTTACTTGTTCTAGATTATGAGGGATACGGCAAACAAGGTGCTAAAAAAGCTAAAGAATTTTTAGATATCATCTACGAAGAAACAGGTGTTAGACCTCTCATTTATATGAATGAAAGTGACGCCAATGGTGACGACTGGTCAGAGGTTGTTAGAGGTGATTATGACTTATGGGTTGCTAAGTACTCTAAACAAGAACCACATACCCCTCAGTGGCTAGATATCGCCATGTGGCAGTACACAGACACACCACTTGATCATAGTTATTTTTACGGTGACTCTACTGCCTGGTATGCTTATGCAAGATCTATAAAAGAAGATAACAAACATAAAGAAAACTATCACACAAAAGGAAAACGATTTAAAGCATTGAAAGATTTGATCCTAAAACTTGATGAGACATGGAAAGTCAACACCGGCATGACATTTTCCAAAAACACTATATTTGATATTGAGCAAATATGTCACACCAAAACAACAACGCATGCTCGTATACTGTATAATCATACTCCGGTATTTGTTACACTTCATAAAGATTCTGTTGCACAAGTAAATTAAGAAGCAAAAAAGGAAGAAAAAGCGATTAGGCTTTTTCTTCCTTTTTGTTAGAATCTAAATCTCGTTTAATTTGAGATGTTGAAATTTCAGGTGTACGCTCTAGGTAAACGACCTCAGCTCCAGTTTCCTCGACAAAGTCAAATTTACCTTTCCAATCGTCCCCCATAACAAACACATCGACTTTAAACTCATCAATGTCAGTCATTTTTTGATCCCACTTATTTTCTGGGATAACTAAATCTACGTAACGAATGGCTTCAAGTAACATCTTACGCTTTTCATATGAGAAATAGCATTTCTTTTGCTTTTCATCCCAGTTAAATTCATCTGTAGATAAGGCAACAATCAGGTAATCACCTTGTTCTTTTGCTCTTCTTAGTAGATTAATATGACCATAATGCAATAAATCAAATGTTCCGTATGTAATGACTTTTCTCATCTTTTCACCTCTAGATTTGTTTAAAATTACCATACCATAAGTGGTGGGTAGGAGCAATGGGGGTTAATTAAACGGTGTAACATCCTCACCCGTTTCGCCAAAATAATTAGCAATTTCTTTAATGATTCGCTTACTAGCTAAACCATCACCATAAGGATTTTTAGCTGTTGACATCATGTCGTATACTTCTTGATTTATTAATAAATCTTCCATATTTGTTTTAACCTCTTCATATTTTGTTCCTACTAATTTCAAAGTACCTGCTTCAACGCCTTCTGGTCGTTCTGTTGTGTCTCTAAGAACCAGTACAGGAACATTCAGTGAGGGTGCTTCTTCTTGAACACCACCAGAATCACTCATAATAAACAAACTTCTTGAAGCAATATTATGGAAATCGAAAACATCTAATGGCTCAACTAAATGCACTCTCTCATGAGAGCCAAAAATTTTATTGGCTGACTCTTGAACTTTGGGATTTAAGTGGACAGGATAAACTAAATGGAGACTCTCATCTTTATCGATCACTTCTTTAGCCGCACTAAAGACATCTTCCATTGGCTGACCTAAATTCTCTCTTCTATGCATAGTCATTAAGATAAATCTATCTTGATTTGGAATACTATTTAATATCTCATGAGTATAATCGGACTTAACAGTTTCTGAAAGTGCATCAATTACTGTATTACCTGTGATGTAAATATTTGTAGAGTCCTTACCTTCACGTAATAAATTTTCAGCACTGGTTTGTGTTGGTGAGAAATACAAATCAGTAATAACATCAATCATCTGTCTGTTTGCTTCTTCTGGAAATGGTGAATACATATTCCAAGTTCTAAGTCCTGCTTCTACATGACCAATCTTAACCTGATTATAAAATGCAGCCAAGGCTGCAACATAAGCTGTTGTTGTATCACCATGTACTAAGACAATATCTGGTTGAACTTCTTTTATAACAGTGTCTAATTTTTGTAAAGCAATACTTGTAATATCTGCTAATGTTTGATTTTTTTTCATTATATTTAAATCAAAATCAGGTACTATATCAAAAATTTCTAATACTTGATCAAGCATTTCTCTATGTTGCGCAGTTACCACAACAATAGATTCGAATAACTCTGATTGACGATTTAATTCTAAAACAACTGGAGCCATTTTAATAGCTTCCGGTCTAGTACCGAATACAGACATTACTTTAATTTTTTTCATTACCACAGACCTCCTATTACCAGTATTCTTTAGTCTTTATTAAAAATATCTCTTGTATAAATTTTTTCAATCACATCTGATAATTCTGATTCTAGACGATTTGTCACAATCACATCTGATAAATTTTTAAATTCATCTAAGTTTTTTACTACCTTAGAATTATAAAAATCATCCTCATCAAGGGTTGGCTCATAAACAACTACTTCAACCCCTTTGGCTTTAAGACGCTTCATCACACCTTGAATAGATGAATACCTAAAATTATCAGAATTTGCCTTCATAGTCAGACGATAAATACCAACGACTTTGGGATCCTTAGCTAAAATTTGATCTGCTATAAAATCTTTTCGTGTTCTATTTGAGTCAACTATCGCCCCAATAATATTATTTGGTACTTGATCATAATTTGCAAGTAACTGTTTTGTGTCTTTTGGCAAACAATATCCACCATAACCAAATGAAGGATTATTGTAATGACTACCAATACGAGGATCAAGTCCGACACCTTCGATAATCTGCTTAGTATCTAATCCCCTAATTTCAGCATAAGTATCAAGCTCATTAAAATAAGATACACGGAGTGCTAAATAAGTATTTGCAAATAACTTAATTGCTTCTGCCTCTGTTGAATGAGTGAAAAGAGTAGGTACTTCTACTTCTTCAGAATTACACAACAAAGCTCCAGCAAATAATGCTGCTCGCTCCGATTGCTCCCCTACAATAATACGTGACGGATGTAAATTATCATATAAAGCTTTTCCTTCACGTAAAAACTCGGGTGAAAAGATAATATTATCTGTCCCGTATTTTTCTTTGATACTCTTTGTATAGCCTACTGGAACAGTTGATTTGATAATAAAAACGGCTTCTGGATTAATAGCTAATCCCTTTTCAATCACATTTTCTACCGTAGACGTATCAAAGTAATTGTTAGTCGTATCGTAATCTGTTGGTGTCGCAATAATACAAAACTCACCATGTTTAACTGCTTTTTCAAAATCTGTGGTGAAATCAATTTTTAGGTCTTTATGCTCTAAAAACTCTGAAATATCTTTATCCACAATAGGCGATTCTTTCTTATTTAATAAATCTATCTTTTCCTCCACAATATCATAAGCTACAACATTCTCATGCTGAGCTAATAATACCGCATTAGCAAGACCAACGTAACCTAAACCGAAAACTGAAATGTTCATATGAAAGACTCCTATTTTTTATAATATTCTTTATACCATTCTACAAATTTAAACAATCCATCATCTAATGAAGTACTTGGCGTATATTTTATTTTATCCACAAGGTCAGAAATATCAGCATATGTTTGAACAACATCGCCATTCTGCATTCCTACAAATTTTTTATTTCCTTCAATTCCTGTGTGCTTTTCAATAAATCCAATAAAATCTATCAAAGTTTCTGGTTGATTATTCCCAATATTATAAATTTTATATGGAGCAAAACTACTACTAATTTCTGCTTGATTCCATTCATCATTCTTCTCAGGAACAATATCTATTAATCTCACAATTGACTCAACAATATCATCAATATAGGTAAAATCTCTTCTCATTTGACCATTGTTATAAATTTCAATTTCATTGCCTTCTATAATATTCTTTGTAAATGAATAATATGCCATATCAGGTCTACCATATGGTCCATAAACTGTAAAGAAACGCAATCCAGTTGTTGGAATTTTATAAAGATGACTGTATGAATGAGCTAATAATTCATTCGATTTTTTTGTTGCTGCATACAAGCTAACTGGATGATCAACATTATCATTAGTTGAAAATGGTACCTTATCATTACCACCATAGACTGAACTAGATGATGCATATAGTAAGTGTTCCACCGGAAAATGACGACAAGCTTCTAATATATTCATGAAACCAATTAAATTTGATTCCACGTAAGCATCTGGATTTTCAATCGAGTACCTTACTCCTGCTTGTGCAGCTAAATTAATAACAACTTTAGGAGACTCCTCTTTAAAAATTTTAAATATAGCTTCTTTATCAGATAAATCCTTTTTAAAAAAATTAAAGTTGCTATGTTTTTCTAACTGTGATAATCTATCATGTTTTAATTCTACATCATAATAATCATTTAAATTATCTATACCAACTACTTCAAAACCTTCTTGACATAATCTGTTAGTTAAGTGATATCCTATAAATCCTGCTGTACCTGTAATAATAACTTTTTTACTTTCCATAATAAATCATCTCCCCATCTTTAAATTAAAGGAATTTTTTTATCTTTTGTATTTTTCTATAAAGTAGAATTGTTAATAGTAATTCTGAAAACATAGAGGAGTATGCTATACCAAAAGCCCCATAAAAATAGCCTAATAGAAGCATAGATACTAACATAAAAATGATACTTTTTTGAAATTCTTTACTATATTCTTTCTGATACCCTGCAGCAACCAAAGATTGAATTCCTAAAAAATTATTCACTATTCCTCCCATTACCCATATAACAAAAGGAACTAATAGCATTGAATAAGCCACATACTGTTCTCCGAATAAAATCAAAATTAATTGCTTATTGAATATAATCAGGAAGGTACTTGGAATCAAAAATAAGATAATAACAGGGATAGAAATTTTTTTTAACATGTTAAAACCATTAACTTTTGAAATTGAAAACTGCTCGCACATGTATGGATAAATGGCTTGACTCACAGCTGCAAAAAAAAGAGTTAGAATTAAGGGTATTTTATTAATCGCTGAATAAACTCCCACTTCACTTTTAGTTGCCGTTATACCTAATATCGTTATACCAATTCCACTAAAAATTTTTGACATCGCTGAAGAAATAAATAAGTACCACCCCTCTTTAATTTCAGTAATAATATGGTTCCATCTCACAAAGATCAATCGTACATTATATTTTTTATAAACAATTATATAACCTATAATACTAGCTATTAAAAAATTTGATATGTATAAGAAACAATATAAATATAAATCCTTAGTATCATTAACTAATGAAAAAATTAGAATAACTGAAATAATCCTACTAACCATGTTTATAATTGCTATTGGTTTCATATCCGACATTCCTTGAAATAACCAGTTTTGTTGAAAAACTGTTGCTAAAACCATTAAAAATAGAATTAGCATACTTAAAAATTGTTCACGGGGTACTGAAAATAAAAAACTTATAAATATTAGGAGTACAAAACTTAATAACATCAACAATAATCTCGAATAAAGGATATTACTATGTATAAAGCTTAACTCCTCATCACTATCTCTTCTTGCTACTTTTCTAGCTCCTGTTAATCCAAAACCAAATTCTACAATAACTTGAAAATATCCTATCCAGTTTAATGCCAAAGAAAACTCACCATATGAATTAATACTCAATACTCTTGTAATATAAGGTAAGGTAACTAAAGGAACAATTGTATTAAAACTTTGTAAAACAACCAACCAAAATCCATTTGTTACAACCTTTGATGTATATATTTTTTTAAACAATTTATTCATAACTATATCCTTATTCTAAATATTTTTAAAAAGTGAATTGCAGGTATTAAAAGTAAAACTGGTATAATAGCATCTAGACTCTGTGTTAACAATGCAATTAATAATAATAAATATAAAATTTTTAGTGGAACCGAACCTGATTTATCTCCACGATAAATCAAAAATATTAAAAGTCCACCGGTAAACAAGATTCCTAAAGTTACACCAAGATTAGCAATACTCATTTCAAATAGGGAAGGAGTCATTCCTGAATGTAGAGTTTCAGGTGTTGAACCAAATAACTCAGCAGTGAGATATCGATAATGAGGATAAGGCTTATTATGCCAAATAAATCTTGGTACCCAAAAAAAGAATGTTGATAAAAATGTTTGTAGTCTATAATCGATAATCATATTATGTTCAATTAGTTCTTTATATAATACAAACTTAGTCACATCATCTCTTCCAAAGTCTATCCTATAGTTCAAATACATTAAGCCACTTTCGGATATAGTCGTGTAGTCACTAACTTTATATTTAACAGTAATAAAACTATATGTAAAAATAAATACTATTGATGCAATTATTAACATGGTTCTCAAAGGAATTTTTTTCTTAATTGAGTAAACACTATTTTGATAAAAATATATAAAAAGAAGTATTATTGTCACTATTAAATATCTCTTACCATCTATCCAAATAATCAATAAGGAGTACAGAAGTAATAGTAAATAAGAATGTTGTTTTTTAGTATCTCTAAAAAACCAACAATAAAAAGATATCAGTCCTAGTAATTCAAAAAATACTAGTAAAACCGCTTTTCCCCCATCAATTCCTCTCATTGAATATGATTGAAATGTTAGGTATTCTCCATAATTGCCAAATGAAATAACTAGCAATATTGGAATTAAAGAAATATAAAGTAAAATATTACTATTTAAAAACCTACTATCAAAAGTTCTATATATCAATTGCTTATGTGTTGTTTGTTTTCTATAAAATACATATAGTTTTATTAAACTCAAAACAAACAATATGTATAAGTTATAAACATTGTTTACTAAAGAATTATTAGTGGCTATTTCAAAATAACCATACCATGGATAAATCAAATAATTTGGTTTGGAGTATACAACATTTAATAGTAGTGGGAGACAATTAAATATATATATAATTATAATAATATAGTCTCCTAATGAGTTAGATTTATTATTTAAAATATTTCTAACTGAGTTTAAAAACCATATTGAAGAAACAACTATAAGTATCAGTTCTATAATCATTTTTTCACTCTCTCATTTTTTTAAGTTTAGTCACAACATCTTCCATAACCATTAAATTATTTGTTTGCTCAAAAAAAACTTTAGCATTTGCGGAATAATCCTTTTGGTTTTCTATAATTTTATGTAATCCTGCTGAGATTGACTTCGTATCTTCGAAATCACAACAAATACCAGCTTTCGCATCACCAACTGTATTTTCCAATCCGATAACATTACTGCATAACATAGGAATATCAAATCCACTATATTCATATATTTTATTAGGAGCACAAAATAAGTTATTCAATGATGAATCATCATAATTTGCAATCCCAATATTTGCATAACTTGTAATTTCTAAATGTAATGGAGCTGGAACGAACCCTAAGTAAATTGTCTTGGGATATAGTTCTCTGATAATTTTAACACTATCAAAAAATTCTTGTCCCATTAGAACAAGATAATAATCACTGTCCATCTGTTTTAAAGTCTTAGCTAGTATGTACAAATCCCTATCTGCAGAAATAATTCCTTGGTACAAGATAATTTTTTTTCCTCGAATTTGGTCAATTAAATCTTTAGTTAGAGAGGTACTCCCTATGATATGTTTTTCTCTAGGGTGTGTATAGGGTTTGTTAGGAATAGTTGTTGGTACTTCATCTAAATTCCACCAGCTTTTCATAATTCTAGATCTCATATATTCACAAGCAATTACGAGTTCTGCTCTATTAATATATTTCCCTATTTCTTTACGATAAAAATCATTATCATCATATAGCTCCAAAATACTCATAACATATCGCTTTGATTCTACAATTTTTTTTAGAAAAAAAATACTATCTGCTGTTCCAAACCATAGCACATCTTTTTCATTATATTTAGAGTCTAAAACTTCTTTAACTTTTTTTCTATATAAAGAATAACTTTGAATTTTACCCAAATATTTATTTTTATTCCTTTGTATATTAAAATCAATGTATTCAATATTTCGTTCATCTAATATTTTTTTTACAGTAGGATCACAACTACCAAAACAAACAAGTAGGTCTTGCCCTAAATCATCTAAATATAATATTTGTGATAAACAAGGTGGATACATATGTAAGCTATTCCTTATAAAATAAATTATCTTCATAAACCTCTCCCTATCTATAAATTTTCTATAAAATCAATATAAAAATTTTGCCTTTTTGATTCGAGTTTGTTTTTTTGAAATAAAAGAGATTTCTCATAATTAATCTTACCTGATTTAAATGCCTCATCAGTATTGAAACTTCCCAATAATGTTGCTATTTCTTTATAGTTCGATTTTTTATTACTAAAAATATATTTTTCCTCTAGTAGTTCAGGTATTCCCCCTGTTTTACTACCTAAACAAAAAGCACCAGTACTCATAGCTTCTACAACTGCTCGTGGTAATCCTTCTTGTTTACTAGGCTGGATATATATATCTAGCGTACTTAACCATTCAAATACTTTATTATGAGGCAATGCTCCTAAGAAGACAACTTGATCTTCAACATTATTTTCTTTAGCTATTTGTTTCAAGTATTCATTGGAACCACCACCTACCAACTGATATATAAACTCTGTATTACCTTGTTTTTTTAAATAACCTAAAGCTTTTATAACACAGTCTTGCCCTTTAAATTTTACATTGATAGCGGCTAATGTTCCTATTATTTTTTTTTTCTTATTTCTTTTTTTATATCTATCAAAATTTGGCTCTGTATCATTCAATAAAACATCTGAACAACCGATTGAAAAACCAGTTGTTGGATAATTTTTTTGAAGATACTCATTTGTCACATAAAGCACATAAGGTGCTTCTTTTACAGCCTTTTTATTGAGTAATGTGACCAATGGAGCCATAACTTTTCCTTTATATGAATGGTTCCAAAATGAGTGCCAAGGATCTGCTACAAATTCTACCATATACTTCTTATTATATTTTTTTGCCATTTTGATTGCTGAAAGACCAATAAAGCTAGGTAACCTAACAATTATTAAATCTGAACTTCTAACAGAATTTTCTATTATTTTAGAACGCTCATTACTTTTATTTATATCTTTAAAAACATCAGGAGTAGGAGTAACTTTTAAATTATTTAAAGATAATTTTGAGAAATTAGAAATTTTATCTGTATCTCGAAATGGGGTTGTTCTAATTAATACTTCTAAAGTATCCGATGGAGTGTTAATATACCTCTCAAAAACTTCATCGGTATGGGATACTCCATAATAAGCACCTGCTTCTTCACGTAATGGACCATCATGACAAAATAATATTTTCATTTATTATCTCTCCTTATTTCATTTATATTTATTTTCTCACCCAATAAAACATCACATTCCTCAGGATCAAACTTTACATAACCACTCCACGGATAAAATGTTAATTCACCAAAATAAATTTTCTTATTTACACAATATAAGTCCACTCTAACAAAAGGAAAGTCCTCTGATAACTTAGTAGCAATTCTTAGCATTTCATCTAACAACAAAGGTTTTTCAATACTTTCTTCTATTTTTGGAACATCCGTCGTACACGGAATCAAATTCCAATCTATATCGTAAATGTTTCGTTTGTGTCCAGAAAACCTATCTTGATCATAAACTATATAACGTGGTTGACCTTGATAACATAAAAATTTATAATCTACAATATCTTGTTTTCCTGTATCATCTTCCAGTAACTCTTCTATAATAATCTTAGATGGTATATCTTTATACGCCCACTCTCTACTATAAACATATAAGTCTTGTTTCAACCAATTATCGATAGTTTCTGAATGTTGCTTTATATCAAATGTTGATTTATCTCTAACGATAAGATTCGTTCCACTACTATTTGTTGTCTTTAAATAAATTTTTGAGGTAATTTACCTATATCAATCTTATCGGTTTGATCACAAACTTGATATAAATCAACCAAAATTTCTTCAAGATTTTTTTTCTTTATAAAGTTCCTAACTTCGTACTTATCTACACATATTTTCATCTCTGGATTTCTATAATTTAGTTTCATCCATTGAATTTTCTCAGTGAAGTTTTTTGGTTTTTTTAAATTTAAAAATTTATTTAGTTTCATAAAATATTGTATCTTTATCATCATAGAATCTGGTACACTACTTAATGAGTTTAATATTTTGAATCTTACATCCTGAGATTTTAAAATTTTTTTATAATCCATTTTCTTCTCCCGCAATAATAGCTATTTTTTTTAAATAACTTTCCACTACATATTTCCTATCAAAATTAGAAACTACATACTCTCTACCTTTTTTCCCCATAATTTCTTTTGTTAACCTTGAGGTATTGATAAATTTATCTACTGCTTCTACCAAATCACCTTGATTATTTTCTTCTATAAGATATCCATTTTCTTCTCTATCAACTACTTCACGACAACCACTTCTATTGGTTGTAATAATAGGTCTGCCAATAGCTGAACTTTCTAATAAAACATTTGATAAGCCTTCTGGATAGTAGGTTGGATGTACAGTACAGCTCATTTGTCCCAACAATGGTTTTATATCCTTGATCATTCCATGATATATGATAATGTTTTTTTCCTCATATTCTTTAAGAGTATCTTCATAATCTTCTTCACAAAAACCACAAATATGAAATTCTAAATTATCATATTTTTTCATCATTATTGTTGCCATTTCTAAATATAGATCTATCCCTTTCTCTTTCATTATTCTTGAAATAAAAATAAATTTAATTTTATCATCCTGATTTGGGTAATCTACATATACGAACTCTTCCAAATTAACTCCCGATCCAGGTAATAAAACATATTTGTTTTTAGAAGATATCTTTTTTTCTAAGAAAAACTCTAGATTTTCTTCGTTTTGAAAGAAAATTGTATTTATTTCTTTAAAAGCATATTTATAAAGAGAAATAGTTATAAATTGTAATATTGATTTTTTCTCCACTGCCGTTCCTAGGCCAGTTATATTTGCTAAACATGGTACATTATATTTTCGACAAGCTATCGCACCAAAAATATTAGGTTTAATCGTATATGTTAATACACACAAAGGATTGATATCCTTTATAATTTGTTTATATTTTTTTAATAATTTTAGTTCATCTATGGGATTTTTACCATGACGATTTACATCAGTTGGAATATACTTACATCCCCAGCTAATTAATATTTCAATTTTTTCACCGTACGGAGAAGACACATACACTTCATACCCCTGGTCTAATAATTCTTGTACTATTTCTTTTCTAAAATTATAAATAACCAAATCATGATTCACTAAAAACAACACACGTTTATTTTCCACTAACACTTCTCCGTTCTTTCAATAGAAGGCTTCATTTCTATTACTCCAACAAATTTATCACTTTTCTCATAAACCAGATTCCCAAAAGCTTTATTACTCAAATCACCAATTTTACCTGGAATCTTTCCTAAAAGATAAACACTCCAGTTCATCCAAGAAAATAATTTGATATCTTTACCATGGAATCTTGCTATTTCTTTTACCATATGACTGGTTCTGACATATTCCATATTTTGTGGAAAAAAGATTCCTGACTCATGTTTATCTATAATTTGTTTAATAAACATTGATAAATTATCAACAAATAACATCGATCTCTCATTAGGTATGTCAGGGAAAACAGGTAACTTTAAAGCTAGTTTTCTTAGTTGAGGGTAATTCCCCTTACTGTTTGGTCCATAGATCATCGGGGGTCTGATAATAGCTAATTGAAATATATTACTTTCTAGAGGGGCCAATTTTAATTCTGCTTGAAGTTTACTATCTCCGTAAAAATTAGAGGGTTTGGGTTTTGTAAGAGGTGTAATGACTCTTTTTTTAGTCATACTCACCTGATCACCGTAAATAATAATAGAGCTCATATAGATAAACTGTGATTCTTTTCCCCCACGGTCTTGCTTATATTTTTCTGCCACTTCTACAGATAAATCACAATTTATATCATAATACTTTTGTTGTTCTTCTTTACTTATTGTTCCAACATCAGCATGAGCAAGTCCTGCGACATGAAATACCACATCATAATCAGAAAAATCCTCATCCTTCCATTCGTCACCTCTAACAGAAATCATATCAATCTCGTACTCTGGATAGTCTTTCATATATCTTTCAAAAGAGGTTCCAATATAACTCGATTTCCCAGTTATTAAAATACGTGTCATAACTTCTCCTCCTTAGTTGGATCAATTTGACCAGTCCCACCTTCAACAACACCATCTGACTTGGTCACAGAAATAATAGTTCCGACAAAGCACTTCACATCCATTGAAAAACTCTCATGCTCTACATAATAGCCGTCAAGTTCAGCTTTTACATCAATATCAAGTTCGTCACGTCCATTGATTTGTGCCCACCCAGTTAAACCTGGTCGAATATTATTAGCACCATACTTATCACGCTCTTCAATTAAATCTTCTTGATTCCATAAAGCTGGTCTTGGTCCGATAATCGCCATATTACCAATTAAAATATTAAATAATTGGGGCAATTCATCTAAACTAGTCTTTCTTAAAAATTTACCTACTTTAGTAATAAAAAAGTCAGGGTTATCTAACAAATGAGTAGGCATCTCTTTTGGCGTATCAGTTTTCATTGTTCTAAATTTATAAATCGTAAACAATACTTTGTCTTTACCTACTCTTCTTTGAGTGAAAAGAACAGGTCCTTTTGAATCTAATTTAATAGCAATCACTATAATAATCAGTAATGGGGATAAGACTATAATACCCACTAAAGACAATATAAAATCTAGTATTCTTTTAATGCCATGTTTGTACATTACTTACCCCTCACTTGATAAATTAGCAAACTCAATTAATTCCTTCGCTAATTCCTCATCATTTTTTGATAGACTCTCCACTCGTGTCATGACTTCATCAAATGTGAACCCGTTGACATTTCCGACAAAAATTTTATCATACACTCTGTCTTCTGATTTTTCTTTATCTACTAGTAGCTCTTCATACAGTTTTTCACCTGGTCTAATCCCGCTTTCGACGATACCGATTTCTTCTTCTGTATAACCACTTAGCAAAATGACTTTTTTAGCAAGATCGACTATTTTGACAGGTTCACCCATATCTAAGATAAAAATTTCCCCGCCTTGAGCTAACGCACCTGATTGGATGACCAATCTGCTTGCTTCAGGGATAGTCATAAAGTATCTCGTCATTTCAAAGTCTGTCACAGTAACAGGTCCACCTGCTGCTATTTGTTCTTTAAAAAGTGGTACTACACTACCACGACTTCCTAGTACATTACCAAACCTAACTGCTGAAAACTTAGTACGGCCTTTACCGTTAAGTCCAGTAACAATCATCTCTGCTACTCGCTTGCTAGCCCCCATAACATTAGGCGGGTTCACTGCCTTATCCGTTGAGACCACGACAAAGCTTTCTACATTATTAGCAAGAGCTGCTTCTGCTACGTTTTTTGTTCCGTAAATATTGTTTTTTAGTGCTTCTCTTGGATTATATTCCATTAAAGGAACATGTTTATGAGCTGCTGCGTGGTAGACAATACTTGGTTCATATTCACACATCACCTCATCCATACGTTTAGCATCTCTAATATCAGCAATAACAGGAATAAACTCTGTCTGATTACTTGAAAAATGTTGATTTAACTCTTTTAAAATCAGATAAATAGAATTTTCACCATGTCCTAATAAAATCAAGCGCTTAGGAGAAAATTCTATCAGTTGGCGACAAAGTTCTGAGCCAATCGATCCACCTGCTCCTGTGACTAAAATCGTTTTGTTTTCGATTTGTTCACTAATAGCACTCATATCTAATTTGACCTCATCACGTCCTAGAAGATCAATCACATCCACCTCGCGAAGTTTCGTCACAGCCACACTTCCCACTGCCAACTCCTCAAGAGACGGGATAGAGTAAACCACAACCTCACTATCTTTAATCACATCTAACAAATGCTCATACTCGTGAGGCGTCATAGAGGGAATAGCAACTGTTAAAACATCGATATCATAAGCCTCAATCAACTTTGGTAATTCATCAATTGTTCCTACTACTTTTAGACCTGAGATAATAGTATTTGCTTTGTTTGGATCATCATCAACAAATCCCTTAAACGTTAATTTCACACTACTTAGTTTTCTTTGGATACTATCATAAAATAATTGACCACCTTCACCAGCTCCAATGATGAGTGCATTAGGACAATTGCTACGATCTACATGACTCTTATTTTGATAACTAATAAGCACTCTCCAAAATAATCGTGACGTCACGATTAACAATAATGTCATAAAATATGACAATAAGGCGTGCCCTATGGCAGTTTTTTCCACGTGAAAAAGCCCTAGAGAAACAATCTCTACGGCACTTGAATACGTCACAGCTAAAGATATCGCAATGACTGAATTTAAACTAGTATAGCGTGTGATACGGTTAAATACCTTAAAATAACTTCCAAACAATAGATATAGGACAATTTGGGATAGACAAGATATCACAACAGTCCTACTTGATGTCATAGAAAAAGAATTCATAAAAAAATAACTTAATAAATTGGCTACTACAATTAAACCTGTGTCTATGACTAGGATCATTGCTATCTTAACTTTTCGACTCATAATGCGTCTCCCCCAAAACTTTAAACTAAGAAAACAGCTTAAATTTCTTTTTGTATGGCTCAACTGGTAACGTTTCAACCGGATCCCCGTTAACAATATCTTTAGCTGTTTGCTCAAATTCTTCTCTTTTTTCTCTCCCGTACTGTTTTTCAAGTAGGGCATATGCTTCTTTTACATAAAAACCACGTCGTTCTGTATTATGAGCGTCACTAGCTAAACAGTGAGCCATATTGTGACTAATCATAATCTCTGCTGCTTTTTTGACGTGCTTACCAAATTTACCTAGATAACTTCCACACGTTACCTGTGTCAAACATCCCATCTCCAAAAAAGGCAGTAAGCGGTTTGGATCTTCCATAAACTTCGCATTACGCTCTGGATGGACAATCACAGGTGTACACCCTCTTGATACTAAATCAAATAACACTTGTTTACTATACAAAGGAATCGTAGAAAAAGGAAACTCGATTAAAATATAACGATTGCTCATATCAGCAAATAACAACTCATCTAAGGCTAATCTTGAAATCAAATCTCCTGATATTCTAATTTCTTGTCCCTCAAAAAGAGTCAAAGGAATTCCTTCATTATCTAGTTCTTTTTGTAAGTCTGCTACACTTATAATAATGTTATCTTTTTTATTCATATACTCACCATTGTTATAGTGAGGGGTACAGAGTATATGAGAAATCCCTTCTGAAACAGCAACACGTGCCATATCAAGTGAATCATCAATTGTTTGTGCCCCGTCATCTATGCCTGGTAGTATATGACAATGTATATCAACTAACATGTCTTATCCTCCCTTATTTGATGTTAGTCAACTCCGTAATAGGAATAATAACTATTAACACCTTGTGTTTTCCCAACAAAGACGGCCCCAATAATATCAGCTTTCACATTATTTAACAAACTTTTAGAATGTAGTAATACACGCTTATCTGCTACTCCTTCACGTATGACTAAAATAACCCCATCAGCATGACTTGCAACTAACTGCGCATCCGTAATTTTAGCTACAGGTGGCATATCATAGATGATAATGTCATATAATTGTTCTAAAATGTTCATCACCTTAGTCATTCTAGAGCCAGCTAGTAGCTCTGATGGATGAGGTGATTTAGGACCACTGGTTAAAATAGATAGGTTCGGGGCATTAGTATGCTGTACTACATCTCCGATAGATAATTGTTTCACACTTAATAAGTTAGTTAATCCCATATTATTAGGTAATTCAAAAGTTAAATGAGCAGTCGGTCTTCTCATATCTGCATCTACTAATAATACATTATTTCCAGACTGAGCAAAAGCTACCGCTAAATTTGCTGCTACTGTTGATTTTCCTTCTCCTGGAATAGATGAGGTCACAACAATACTTTTCATGTCTTGCCCTTTTTTTGAAAACTGGATATTTGTTCTAAGCGTTCTAAATTCTTCAGAAATAGATGCATTAGGTTGTGTGATCATAAATAATGGCACAGCTGATGGATTGGAAAGATTTTTTTTCTTCATATGTCTTGGCTCCTTATTTTAATTATCTATATCGTCTTGATGTGTATGGTTATCATCAGAGTGAGATGAGCTACTAGACTCGTCTTCTTCAAAAGACACATTATAAAATCTACTCATGTCTTCTGCTTCTCTAAGCATTTTAGCATCCAGATCTAAGCCATCACCCGTGTCTTCTGTCATATTTGTTCCACTATTTTCTAAGCTAAATATCATATCCTCATCTAATACAAGTCCTTGATTTTTTAATGACTTATTCACATCATCAGTATTCACAATAGATACCGTTCCAAGTACTGGGAGCTCTAGTGTTTCTATAATAAAATCTTCATTTTTAACTGTACGGTCAAAGAATTCAAGTAAAAGAGCTAATAGCACACCTACAACTAAACCAAGAACAGCACCAATGGCGGTGTTGATTTTTTTATTAGGCGATACTGGATTACGATTAATTTCTGCTTTAGAGGCAATCGTTACCTTTTTAGTGTCAGTTAATTTTGTTCCCTCTTTTTGGAAAACTTTTGCTACAGTATTTGCAACTGCTGCTGCTTCTTCTGGACTTGTTGATGTCACAGTAATAGAGAACATTTGGGAGTTTTGTGTTTGATTCACTGAAATCATTTGAGAAATATCACTAGCTGACCCTTGAAAACCATAGTCTTGAGCCATATCTTCTCTTACTTTATCAACAATCACTTGGCTTTTAATTAAATCTTTATAGGTATTAATCATCAGCAAGTTAGTATTAATCGCTTCTTGACTCACACGATTATCTACTACTGGAGTTTGGGTGATTAATTGCGTACTAGCACTATATTTAGGCGTCATAAAAAAAGTTGTTACGCCAAATGCTGCTCCTAACCCAACAATCATACAACCTATAATAAGTAACCATCTCTTCTTTAATAGATTAAAAATCTCTTCTAAACTAATTGTCTCTTCCATAACATCCTCCAACTATTCATCTACTTATTTACAATGCTTTATTATAGCATATAGCTAATTATTACTTCTACAAAAATGATGCTTCTCTTAAGTCCTCTATTGACTTTTCTAAATTACATTTTTTACTCTATACCTTTTTTTATAATAACCAAGTTTTTTTAAAATAAATTATAAGTTAATTCTATTTAATTGACAATATCCGCCATTAATAATATCACAAAACGGCTTAAAATGTAATCCATTAGCTAATAAATTATATAAAATTAACCAATAATAAAACAAGAAAGGCATAACATATTGGATTTTAAAAATAATCCTATATGTTATACCCTTTTAATATAAACTGTCTACTTTACAACAAGACCTGTCACAGCATCAAAACTTTCTATCGCTTGATTTGTGTATATGGTCACATCAAACGTTTCAAAAGAAACCTTGTCATCTAGGCTTAAAAGCATCGCTTGGTATACGCCGTCTACATCATTTGTTTTAGTCAACATACCAAGTCTACCATCATCTAAAACTTGTCTACAAGCCGGAATATCTGTTGAAATCACTTTATTTCCTAGTGTCATTGCTTCTAACAAGACTAAAGATTGGCCTTCATAGTCTGATGTTAAAACAAACGTGTCACATTGAGCTACGAAATCATAAGGGTGATTAATTTGACCTGTTAAAGTAACTTGATTAGCTAAATCTAAGTTTTTAATTAACAATTCTAAATTCTCACGCTCTGGTCCTTCACCGATAATATAAAGGTGAGCATTAGGATAATCTAAGCTTAATTGTTTGAAAGACTCAATAAGTAAAGCTTGATTTTTTTCTTTTGAGAGGCGACCAACTGTCACAAAATTAGGGACATTGGGGTTTGGGTAGGAAACTGAGATACCCTCTGTATTTAAAACGGCGGTATCTGTATTAAGACGAACATCTGACTGACTAACCCAAATTTTTGTATCCTCAACATCTAGATGTACATAACTGTCTCCATCAGTTAACTCAGCTATTTCTAATACTCTAGCTTCTGGCATAGCACTCACTAAAATCCCCTTTTGGTCAATCACTTGCTGGATGTTAGCATAAGCCGTAATCTCATGACTTGGTATGATAATGTCATAACTCGTCTCCACTCTTTTAATGACCTCTCTTTTAAACTCCTTTGTCACGTGGAGATTTTCTTTTAAGATATACCACTGGCTACCATCACTTAAGCTTAGAAATACCCAGTTTTCATTGCCTTTAGTGTAGACTTTTTCTAAATAAATCAGCTCACCTTTTGGTAAAGGCATAGAGCTTGAATCCTCAGACATCTGACTTCTAGCTATCATGTCTTGTGTGACTTTAACATATTCTTCTAGACTAGCTGTCACATCACTCACTTTTTTAATATCAGCTTGTTGTTTCCTAAAGCTATTTTTTAAAATAAAACGCAATGTGTTAGTCATCATTTTTTTAGGTAAGCTACCTTTAGCATTTAATACATGAGTTGCTTTAAATTCACGCTCAGGAATCCAACCAATTAATGTATTTCCCACATTGATTTGAAGTGAGGTATCTGTAAGTGTTATAGCTCTTTTACTTGCTGTCATATACACCTTGTTAAATGTTTTGTTACCTGATTTTTCTTGTGACTCGCTAAGGCCAACTGGTTGAGTATAAATGTGGCCTGGTCTAGTTAAATCAAACTTTCCAAACTTATCAATGACTTCTTCTTTAATAATCATATCATCTAAGATATCGATATCTGTTAGTTTAATCCAACCCAAATATTGGTAGTTTTGAGTAATTTTAGCATAAGTCACACCATCAAACATATATGTTCCTAAAACAAAGACATCAGGTGTCTTAAAATCAACTTGACTCAAATAAGCATATGAGCTGTCAGGTCGTGTGTTATACAAGTCGTGAGAGGCTTCTAGGTCTTTGATTTTAGCTTGTCTAAATAATGTATTGGTTTCGTTATTTTCTTTTACTATAACCTCTGGCTTGTTCATCAAACTTTCCACATTTATCACATTTTCAGCATAGGTAAACTTACTAGCATCAGCAAATTGTGTCAGGTTATCCTGATTGATATCTCGAATAACTTTAGAAACAGATACTAATTCATCATAGCGATCATATACACTCATAATACCTTTAACATTCATCTTATGAATCTTTCTACCATTCACTACACGGTTCATATCCTTTAGCATGTCACTGTGCAAATAACAAACTTTTTTGTTAGCCTGAGTAGCTAATATTAACTTAGTCCAATAAAGACTATAACCACTAAAATCAATACTTGTATCATAAGTTTGATTACCTAAAAGTCTAGTTACTTCACGCTCGTAAACAGCCATTGGGAAGTTTTCTTCTTTCCCTTTTTTAACACCATTCATGTGATAGTAAAGATCTTGGTAGGATTCTTTTAATGTATAAAGTGGCAAACCAAACCTAAATAGAAAAGAAACTTCTTTTGGCAAGGCTCTTATATTTTCTGACCTTTCTCCAATAGTTCCCACATCAAGTAAACACGTGACCGCATATTTATCATAATCAATCATAGAGACTAGGTTTAAAAAGCTAGAAGTTATACCATTTTTTCTTAACCCTCCAGGATAAATCAGCAATCTGATTTTATCTTTTGGCTGGATAATTTGTGTCACTTTATCTGATAGAGGTTGAGAAAAAAACAAATAGTCCACGTAACGCTTTGTGACATGGCCATCGTCATAAGGCACGTAAAGTCTAGTAAATCTATCATAATTCCACTGGGTTTCTTCTAATTTTTGATCTAGATTATCTAATATGTCACATAGCTCACTAAGATTGAAAGCTACCGGCCCTGGTAGTTCATCGTATTCAAAATATTTTCCGCGCTCATTACTATATAAATCATCATCCCAGCAGTAAAAAACAATCGGCTTTCCAGTTACTAAAAAATCAAAAAAGATACTGGAGTAATCTGTGATTAATAAATCTACTAAACCTAATACTTTATTAGTATCCATTCCATCAGGTACTAGATAAGGGATTAATTTTTTTTCCTGGCTAGCTTTGTCATATAAAAAAGGGTGAACTTTCACTAGTACGTTATAAGAATCACCGTACTTTTTTCTAAGAATGGCTGACTCATGGATAATCTGTTGTAGTTCATTATTAATATAAGCCTCGCTACCACCTTTCCAAGTCGGACAATAAAGCATCACATCTTTACTTAAATCAAGCTGAACACCTCTATCATGTAGTGTCCGGATAGTATCATCGTGATTTTTTGAAAATGTCTGATCTATCCTAGGGTATCCCCCTTCTAGAATCTCCCCTTGATAATTGTGGCGCAACTTAAAACTATCTAGAAACATATTTGTTGTGTGTTGGTTAGGACTAATCAACACATCTGCCATAAAAAAGTTACGAACAACATTTTTAGCAACGTTTGGATGACCTGGTATATCAAACCCTATCGTTTTCAGCGGCGTACCGTGCCATGTATTAATATAAGTTTGTTCTTTTTTGATGGTAACAAAAGGTTGAAAGGTAGCATTGTTAATTAAATATTCTGCTTTTGTAAGCCACTTTAAATACTCATCTGAGTTTCTTGTAACAAAGTGAACATTGGTGACACCTTGGTAGCGATTCATAAAATATCTTAATTCATCTGTTGGTTGAACACTCCAAATATGTGTATACTCTTTGTCTTGATCTTTTTCTAATAAATACTCAAAAATAGCAAAAGGTGAGTCTGTTAAGGACTTACCATCCCGGCTTTCATAAAGAATTGTTTTTGATTGAATGTCTTCTGTCTTATAATACTGTGTGTATGTTGCTACACGTTTTCCAATAGATACCTTGGTTGTTAAAAACGGATTAACTAGACGATTAACCTTAGCCATAACTCCCATCAACTCACCACTTTCTGATTAATAATCTCTGCAACTTGTCTTGATGCTTGTCCTGTTTCATAAGTATTGAACTCTTCTCTAAATTCTAGATACTTATCCTGATAACGATTTTCCTGCTCGTCTATATATGATAAAGCACTTAGTAAGGCGTGTTTGGTTTCAACAATCGGCCCAGGTAATGTAGACTCAATTGGAAAATAAAAACCACGTAACTGAGTTTCATAATAGTCCTTGTCAGGGATATAGAAAATCATTGGCTTATTTGTCAGACTAAAATCAAATAAACATGAAGAGTAATCAGTGATTAAAATATCACTGACAGCTAATAACTGACTCATGTCATAACCAGTTGAAACGTCTAGCACAACTGATTTTGGCCACTTGCTAAAATCTAAATTCTCAGCGACTAAGTAATGCATTCTAACTAAGAGAATCGAGTCTTCTCCGTAAATACTAGTAAAGTCACTAAATGGAAAATCGATACTGAAACCATATTGATTAGCCCCTTTTGAATCACTCTCTCGCCACGTTGGAGCATATAATACAACTCGTTTGTCTACAGGAATCTCTAGTTGCTCTTTTAGTCTATTTTTTAGCAGCTTGTCATACTTCACATCAATAAGTAAATCATTACGAGGGTAACCACTATCTAATACTTCTCCAGTATACATAAATGCTTCTCTAAAGTGCTTAGTTGTATAAGGGCTTGATGATAATAAATAATCCCATCTCTGACTTTCATTTGCAAATTCTGTTGTGTAACTTTCTTTTGTGTACCCTGGAATATTTACATCCCCAATATCAGCACCCAACCTTTTTAACGGCGTGCCGTGCCAAGTTTGAATATAGGTGGTCTTTTTACTTTTAGTCAACCATAGCGGCGTTCTTGTATTAGTTACCCAAACACATGCTTTAGGCATAGTGAAAAACCAGCGTAAGGAAAAACGACGAACAAAAGGAACCTCTTCTTTTAGAAAAGGTGCCTCATATCCCTTCGTTACTCCCCACACTAGTTCTAAATTCGGGTATTCATTTTTTAGACAATCGTAAATAGCTTTTGGATTATCACTGAACTGCTTGCCATGGAAACTTTCAAAATAAATCACATCTTGAGTCTTTGACTTGCCTATCCATTTAAATAAGGTGGCAATGATTTTTTCTACTAATCGTTTCATGGTTTCTCCTTTTACATAAAATCTACAAATCTCGCTCTAAATTTCATATGAATGTGACTTCCCACAATCAATAACACACCAACTACTAACCAGAAAAAGATTGTTTGAGTGCCTTTTTCCCAGAACCAAACATGATACAACAATGAATCTCTAAATCCGTTAATGATATAGTAGATTGGATTTAATTCTAATAATTTTATAAACCAAGCATGACTTGTTCCTTTAAACATGTCTTTAAAGTCCCAAATTGGACCAGATAAATAAAATAATAACCTTAAAACAGATTGCAACATAATATGATAGTCACGCACTAAAACTGTGATTGTTGAATTTAAAATACCAAAGGCAAATAAAAATACAATCATACAGAAGAAATAATAAAAAAACTGTAACCAGTAAATATTCGGATAAATACCAAAACCAAACATTGTCACAAATAATAATAACATCATCCATCTATAGCTAACAAAATTACTCGCCATGTTGACTGTGGGTAAAATACTCACAGGAAACTTCATTTTAGATACCATACCGGCTTGTTTGTAAATGCTATTTGAGCCACCTAAAATCGAGTTGTTAATGAAGAACCAAGCAATAATACCGACTAACATCCAAATAATAAACGGCACGCCGTGAACCTTTTGACCATTTCTAACTCCTAGTCCAAATACTAAATAATAGATTCCGATTTGAATTGCTGGGTTTAAAAACTGCCAAACAAGTCCTAGATAATGACTTTGGTACGTCGCTTTTTCTTCATATTTAGAAATTCGACTAATAATACCAAAATTTTTAAATTGTTCCGTAATTACGGTTTTTACGTCATTCACGTTAAAATCTCCTTACTCTTTGCTTTGCTTTTGATGCCACATTAAGCCTTTTGCAATAAACAAAGGGGCTTGAAATAGACGATTAAAGCGTTTTGGGTTACTCATAGAGCGATATACCCATTCCAAGTTTGTTTTTATAAAAAATTCTGGTGCTCGTTTTACTTCACCACTAAACACATCAAAGCTACCACCTACTGTTTGAAAAATCGTGGGGGTTAATTCAGGCATATAAGTTTGAAGCCATTCTTCTTGTCTTGGAGACCCAAGAGCTACAAATAGGCAATCTGCCTGACTTTGATTAATGGTGTTGATAATTTCTTTATCAGTTAACGTTGTATACCCGTCAATCACACCTGCAATACTTAAGCCTGGATATAATAACTTAATATTATCACTGGCTTTTTTCACTACGTCTGGTTTTGCACCGTATAAAAAAATAGACGTATGATGAGCATCACTATATTCTAACACTTTTTCCATCACATCGATACCTGCAATTCGCTCGTTGATGGATCCATTTGTCCAGCCAGATACCTTAACCACACCAATACCATCAGCAAACCTGTGACTAGCTTGTTGTAAAAAAGCCTTAACAGTCGGATTTTTCTCTGACATTAAAATAATTTGTGGGTTCACACTTGCTAAGACCATGGCTTTTTTCTGTGCCATATGTTTTGTGATATCAGATTCGATATCTGACATCGTCAAACAATCTACTGGTGTGTCTAACACGTACTCTACTTTTCTTGTCATTTTTTCTCCACTGCTTTCTTTATTTCCTGAACGACACGACTAGTTGCAACGCCGTCATTATATGTATTCCATAAACGATTAAAATGCTCATTATTGCCAATTTCTTTAGACTGAAGTTGCTCAATTACACTAGCAGTATCATAACAAACTTTATTTGGAAAATCCGATTCGATATTCAACTGAATCCCAGTTGTTTCTCTATAATGTCCTGAATCTGGCCAAAAAATAATCAACTGTCCCTCTGGATGGCAAAGTGTGTAATCAAAGGCTACAGATGAATAATCTGTAATCAAACAATCTGCTATTTCAATCAAGGCATCTGCTGGCATATTGGATGGGACCCATTTTAATTGGTTAATCTTCTTTTCTGGCAAATGAACATGAGGATGTAGTTTTACTAACAGTTCATCTTCTGGCTCTAGGCTATCCACAACACGCTGTAAATCAAGCAGCCAAGATGATTCTTGCTCATTACCTCGGTAAGTCGGTAAGTACACAATATTTCTTCCTCGTGAACTTGATTTTTTTTTGACAGACTCATTTACGAGATAATCGGTTCTTGGAAACCCAAGTAATAGCATCTGCTCAGCAGCCATGCCGTAACTAGCTCGAAAGACATTTCCCATGCGCTCACTTGCTACAAAAACATAATCAAATGAGTCATACACACGCTTAAACCGCTTTTTATCTGTATCCGTTGTTCTACTTACTACACTTTGATCTTCTAAGCCGAACTGTTTAATAGCACCTGTTGCATGCCATAATAAGAAAACAGTTTGTTCGCTAGAAAAAGCTATATCCCCAAGAAAAGGAAAATAATTGTCAGCTACTACTACTTTAGAGCGACCAATATCTTTCATACTTTTTAAAAAACTAACAGGATGATTTAAGTCGAAAATCTGAATGCCTTTTTCTTTTAAGCGTTCTGCTTCTTGTAAACAGGAGCTCGTATAATAGACTCTTACAGGGACTTTTTCATGTATTGCCTGAATGAGTCCGTTGTCATTGTTTGGAAAACTCATGAGGTAAGCCACACCTTCTTGAAGTGGTATTGACTCTTTCTTTTTAGACATCACACTAACAGTATGACTATACATGTTTTTTAACTGACTAGTTATTTTTTGTTTCATAAGGAGTAACCTTGGATACTGTCGTGTTTACAACAACAGTATCACGCTCTGATTGAGTTAAAAATGATTTAAACGAACGTCCACTAATATTGATAGCTCCAAAAACAAATAGACCTATAATCATTAATAATAAAACGACTTTTGTTAAAAAGGACATCTTACCGATTGAGGGCCCCTTTAACACTGCTTGATCATGGCCTGCTTCAAGGGCTTTTTCTTTTAATAACTCTTCATTAAATGCTGTTTGTTTGTCTTTGTATTCATTTTGATACTCTTTTTTCTCTTTAGCGCTTAAACCTCTAAACCATTTGATAAATTCATTATAGTTTTTGACAACTTCTTCTGTTTCACCATATTCTCTTAATTCTCCGTAATGAATCCAAGCTACCTTATCACATAGCGTTTTGATTTGAGCAAGTGAGTGAGACACGAAAAAAATTGTTTTGCCTTCACTTTTAAATTGTAAAATACGATCCACACATTTTTGATAAAAGGTGTCATCTCCTACAGATAAGGCCTCATCAATAATCAAAACATCTGGATTATTATGCGCTGCAATGGAAAAACCTAAACGAGAGCGCATCCCGCTTGAATAATTTTTAACTGGTTGATTAATAAACTCACCGATATCAGCAAATTCTTTAATATCATCCATCATGTCATCAATTTCAGCATTCGTAAAACCGCTCATCAAACATTTTAGACGAATATTTTCGACACCTGTTAATTGGGGCTTTAGGCCTGCACCAATAGCGATAATAGACGTTTCTCCGTTAATCTCCATATCCCCTGTTGTTTGTGGAATGATTCCTGCTAGAATATTAGATAGAGTTGATTTACCTGATCCATTAATTCCGATTAGGCCAACAGCCTCACCTGGGTAGACTGTCATATCAATTCCTTTTAAGCCCCAAAAATGTGGCACACTTTTTTCTGAAAATTTAAATAGTGCTTTGACTTTATCTGATTTTTTCTTATATAAATCAAACTCTTTGGTGATCATTGATAGTTGTACTTTTGCATTATCTTCTTGTTTCACTTATGATCCATCCTATTCTTTCTCTTCATTAAAACCTCATAGAGATTTTACACTAAAACGAGACTTTTATCAAAATAAGTTAAAATTTTTATCATTATTAAAATCAAAAAAGTTTGAAATCCACTAGATTTCAAACTTTAAATCACTTAGTTATCCACAGCATACCCATCTGTTGGGTAGGTCCCTGGATCGATGATACCATTTGACTCAAAGACAAAACCAGGCTCATCACGCTCGTCTGGTTCATCTAAATCTAGAGAACGACGTAAACGATGTGAGATGTAATCGATGCTATCTTGATGTAGTCCTACCATACTGATTGGCTCACCATACGGCATGTAATCATAGCTCATCCATGAAAAGACATATGAATCAAACTTATAATCTTTAGTTAAACCTGATTGAGCAACTGATAAGATCTTGTTTGATGGCATATCTGTTGTAATATGACCATCTAAGGCATTTAAAATACTCTTATATTTTGCAATAGAGCCTGCACTCATCGCTTTTTGAGCAATCGCTTCAAGTACTTGTTGCTGACGCTTACCACGCTCCACATCATTATCAACGTAACGTGTTCTAGCAAAAGCCAGTGCTTCTTCACCATTTAAGTTGTGACGACCTTCTTTTAGATCAACTACCTTTTCACCTTTAGCGTTTTGCTCAGTTAAGGTAAATGGGACATCAATCTCTACACCACCTAAAGCATCTACTATATCTTCAAAAGCTTGAAAGTCAGCTGTAGCATAAAAATTAATCGGCACATCCATTAAGTTGCTGACAGTTTCGATGGTTGTATCAATCCCACCATGAGCAAAAGCTGCATTAATTTTATCTTTTCCTTGATAACCAGGTGCTTCAATTGTTGTATAAGTATCACGAGGAATACTAACTAAACTAACTAATTCTTCTTGTGGGTTTAGCGTTACTAAAATCATAGAGTCTGTTCTAGCGCTACCAATATCACGCTCATCATTGTCATCTAGACCAAGTAGTAAAATCGAGATAGGTTCTTTTTGAACATCAATTTTTTCTTGCTCTTCAATGACTGCTGTTTCTCTTGGTTGATAAGAATCATTTAAAAATTTATTGGCATCTACCATCATTTTCACACCGTAAACAACGACACCTAGCACGGCAAATAGTATAACAACAATCAATACTTTACCAATAATGATAGGTATACGCTTTTTCTTTGATTTAGATTGTTTTCTTAAGTTCCTTCTGGTACCAACAACAGAAGGTAAATTAGAATTTTCTTCTTCTTGCGTTCTTTTATCTTTTCTCTTCACTTTTTTTCTCCTAAATTATCACTTTTTATCTAAGGCAGTATAGCATAAGAATTTGTTATTTTAAAATATTTCATGAATTTTAATACTTTTTTAAAGGTAGGTGTTCATTCCAACTTTAAATTGTGTAACAATCTAATGTCATGTATAATATGATTGAATTATGAAAGTAGGTATTATGAAAATGAGTTTTCTTATGGAGATTTCTTTACGGTTGATTGCAACCATGATCCTAGCTTTCTTGATTACCCCAATAGTTAGACGACTAGCCTTTAAAATGAATGCGGTAGATAAACCAGATAAAAGACGAGTCAATAAAGTAACCATGCCAACTGCTGGTGGATTAGCTATCTACATTGCTTTTTCTATCTCTGTTCTATTTTTCTTTAGGAACTATATTCCTTTTGAGTTTGCTTTAAACCTTGTTATTTCATCTGGTATTGTGGTCTTAACAGGACTCTTAGATGATATTTTCGAGTTGTCTCCTAAGCAGAAAATGGTAGGCATTGTCCTAGCAGCTCTTTACGTCTGCTTTGTCTTTGATATTACCATGAGTTCAATCACTATCCCTTATTTTGGGACGATTCAACTTCAGTGGTTAAGTTATCCCGTTACTATTTTATGGATTGCTGGGCTGACTAATGCCATTAATTTGATTGATGGACTAGACGGGCTAGCTTCAGGTGTGTCTATTATTGCCTTAACAACCATTGGTATTATTGGATATATTGGGTCATCAACGGGAGCTGTTAAATTATTTGTGCCTCTTAGTATTTTTGCACTACTAATGGGTACTATTGGATTTTTCCCTTTTAACTTTTATCCAGCTAAAATATTTTTAGGAGATACTGGTGCCTTGTTACTTGGTTTTTTAATCTCCGTCTTATCCTTACAAGGTCTTAAAAATGCTACCTTTATTTCTTTAGTAACACCTTTAATTATTTTAGGGGTACCTCTAACAGATACTGTGTTTGCTATGATTAGACGATTTTTAAACAAAGAACCTATCTCATCGGCTGATAAAATGCACTTGCATCATAGGTTACTCTCACTTGGATTTACTCACCGCGGGGCAGTTCTTATGATTTATTGCATGGCGATGATTTTTTCGTTAATTTCTCTCTTATATATGTTCACAGACACATGGGCAACTGTTTTATTAACCATCGCCTCCTTGTTTGGTCTTCAATTATTTATCGAATTGATTGAGCTATCTGGGGAAAATCGTAGGCCTCTTTTAAATGGTCTAAAATTTATTGGTAATAAAGCTCACAGACAACGTGTCTTACGTAACAAAAAAAAGAAGAAAGACAATCACTAAAATTTAGTGTGGTCTTCCTTCTTTTTTTCGTGCTCTTCTTTACGCTTTAGAGCCCGTTGCTCGATTTCTTCTTCTTCTTCTTTGATACCTGCTTTTGTTTTCAACTTACTCGCCTTATGACCTTTAGCCTTAGCAACAGCTTGTTGTTTGATGTCTCCTGTTTTCTTTTGGATATAAGTTCCTAGTTTGGTTTGTTTTGTTGTGATGCTTCCATAAAAGAATTTCTCAAGAGTCACATTAATAATCCCACCAATGATTACAATAGAAGCTGCGATATCTAACCAGAACATGAAGATGATGAAACCTCCAATAATTCCATAACTAGTGATTCTCTTAGAAAAATGGGTCACATATAAACTAAAAAACTGAGTCACAATCATCCAAGAAACAGTGGTAAAAATTGTTCCAGGAATGATCGTTCTAAAATGAATTTTAGCACTAGGGACAAAGTAGTAAATACAAACTAAGGTAACAAATAAAATACTTGAGGTAACAGGCCATCTTAGTGTTTTAAAGGTATGGAGAATATCATTTGGCAATCCAATTCTAGGTAAGACATACTCTAAAATCGTCTGACCAAATGCCATAGCAAACATCAACACAATAAGTGCTAATAGTAGTAGAAAAACCATAAAAAAGGCAGCAATTCGTTTGATAAATGCTTTTTTTTGATACCCAATACCATATGCTTTATCTAAGCTGATTCTGATACCATTTATTCCCTTACTAATTGCCCAAAACGTACCAATAGCAGAAATAGATAGTAACCCACCACTACTGGTTTCCAACAAACTTTTTATTGTATCATTCATAATCGCATACACATCTGGTGGAAGTAGTTCTCGGATGTAAGGTAGTACCGTGTTTTCATTAATATGTAAAAACGGTAAAATATTTCCAATAGCAATCAACAGTGGAAAAAAAGATAAGAGCATGTAATACGTCACGACTATGGCATAGATTTTCATTTCAGAATCGTGAAATGTTTCCATGAAAAGAGAAAACATGTCCTTAAGCTCTCTCTTTTTTTCCGGTGATAACATGTTTTTTGTTCCCCTATTCATCTTGTAGTGTTAAAATTTTGGGTCCATCAGAAGTAATAGCAATGGTATGCTCATACTGACAACTTAAGCCACCATCAGCTGTTACAGCTGTCCAACCATTGTCTTCCATTTTCATTTTCCAAGTTCCTGTGTTGACCATGGGTTCAATGGTAATTACCATACCCTCTTTTAAGCGGGTACCTTTTCCAGGTTGACCGTAGTGAGGAACTGGAGGCCCTTCATGGATCGTTGGTCCAATACCATGTCCAATAAAGTCACGAACGACAGAAAAACCTTCACCTTCAACATAAGTCTGAATCGCATGACCAATATCACCAATACGATTTCCCACTTGCGCTTGCTCGATACCTAAGTATAGGGCATGTTTAGTAACTGCCATCAATTTATCAATCTCAGGCGTCGACTCACCAACTACATAAGCCCAACAAGAGTCACTCATTGCCCCTTTTAAATCAATACACATGTCAACTTTAATAAGATCACCATTTTTTAATACTTGTTTTCTAGGAAAACCATGGCAAATCTCATCATTGATACTACAACATGTCGCATATTTATATCCCTCATAACCAATTTGGGCAGCGATACCACCATTTTTTTCAATCATATCACGTACAAATACTTCAATATCCCAACTTGTAATACCTGGTTTTATAAATGCCCTTAGAGCTTCATGTACGCTTGCTAGAAGTCGTCCAGACTCTCCCATCATTTCAATCTCTCTTGGAGACTTTAAAGTAATCATATTATTTCTCTCCTTCACTCATTTTGCATTACTCATTTTAGCATACTCTTTGTTAATGAACAAAGGTTCCTCAAAACAATGATTGAATTCATTCATCGTTTTGTTATAATTCTAATGAGCATTTAAATTTATTAAAGGAAGTAGGTCAATCAGATGACTTTAGCAAAAATTGTTTATGCTAGTTTAACTGGTAACACTGAAGAAATTGCTGATATTGTTGCAGAGGCTCTAGAGGAGCTAAATATAGATGTAGAAGTTCATGAATGTACACAAATTGATGCGGATACGTTTTTAGATGCCGATATTTGTGTGGTAGCAAGTTATACTTATGATGATGTATTGCTGCCTGATGAGATTGTGGATTTTCATGAGGATTTATTAGAACTTGATTTAAGCGGGAAAACTTACGGGGTAGTGGGTTCTGGAGACACGTTTTATCCTTTCTTCTGTCAAGTTGTTGACCAATTTGGTGTAGCCTTTGAAAAGACGGGTGCAATTAAGGGGGCTGAGGCCGTTAAAGTTGATTTAGCAGCTGAAGAGGATGATATTGTGGCTTTAGAAAAGTTTGCAGATGACTTAGTCAAAGCTGCCACAAACAATTAGTTGTGAGATAAAAACCATAAAAAAAAAGAGGTTCGCTAGAGGCGAATCTCTTTTTTTGGTTGTATAATTTTTGATGTGGATGAAGAAATTCATTCGCATCTATTTTTTTACAAAATAATAGAAACATACGAACTTTCCCGTTAAAATTAAAGTGACCAAACCAAATTTTAGAAAGGAAGATTCGTATGTCTCATAACCATTGTATTCGACTATCGCTAGATTTAAAAGATAAAAATATTTATTTCGATTCTATTTTTTGTGAGGAACAGCTTATTAAAGGGATAAGATCCAAGATTTATAAAGGTATTCTTACTTACACTCCTTCGGCTTGTCCTTGTTGTGGCATTAAAAATGAACAATTTTCTATTGTGAAAAATGGGTTTATTTCTTCTCGAATAAAGTGGTTAAGTGTGGCTCACTACCCAACCTATCTTTTATTAAAGAAACAGAGATTCCTTTGTCGTCATTGTGACTCCTCTTTTCTAGCTGAATCTTCAGAAATTGAGAAACATTGTTTTATCGCTAAAAGAGTGAAGCAATCAATTCTTATTGAGTTAAGTGATGCTATCTCGTTTAAAGATTTAGCTAAAAGACATTTTGTTTCATCAACAACGATTAATAGAATTTTAGTATCTGGTGGTAAAGACTTATCTAATCAATTTTTATATTTACCTCAAAACCTTTGTTTTGATGAATTTACTTCGGTTAAAAACAATAGTGGCAAGTACAGTTTTATTTACTCTGATTCCTCTACACACCAAATTATCGATATTCTCATTGATAATAAAAAGCTAACACTAGAGAAACACTTTCTTAAGTACTCTCTAAAGGTTCGTCGCCAAGTAAAAACAATTGTCGTTGATATGAATGCAGCCTATTTTAAATTAGCCAAAAGGCTATTTCCTAATGCTGAGGTGATTATTGATCGCTTTCACTTAGTTCAACTTATCAGTCGTTCTTTAAACATAACTAGAATTAAGACGATGAATCGTTATCGCACATCGAATGTAACTGACATGAAAAATTATCGAAAACTAAAAAAATATTGGAAACTCTTTTTAAAAGATTCTAATGAATTGAATTATACAGATTATCGTTATCAGCGTTTATTTAAGAGTATTTTACCTGAAACAGATGTCATGGATTATTTACTTAGCTTAAACAAAGAGTTATCAGAAACTTATAAACTTTATCAAGAACTATTATACTGTAGTAAAAACAATGATTTTGACACTTTTTCTGATCTATTATTATTAGCTAACGAAGATATCTCTATTCCAATGAAAACCTCGATTCGAACACTAAAGAAGCATTTACCAAGAATTGAAAACACCTTTAAATACGCTTATTCAAATGGTTGTTTAGAAGGTTCCATAAACAAAATTAAATTAATCAAACGAATAGCTTACGGCTATAGAAATTTTCAGAACTATAAATACAGAATTTTACTTAGTTTTAAAGACAAACAAAAAAGCAGCAAAAACCATTCGGTTTCTGCTGCCTAAATTCACTTAATTTTACTCATCCACATCATTTGACAAAGAGCCCTTTTTTTTATCTACTCCTCTTTCCACTTAAAACTTATACCTGATTCAAGGGCTGAAATTTTAACTGTGTTTTCAACAATACCAATAATTTGTTCTTGAGTTGGATAAGCTCTTCCAGCCGAAACCAGGGCTGCAAGCCCAGTTGCAATAATCCAAATCGTTAAATATAAGGATTCTTTTTGTTCTGTATTTAAGACATCATAGACTTCATTTCCTGACATTTTCTCTAAGAAAATATCCCTACTAAAATTACTTAATTGCTCCCTAGAATCGTGTTCTTCAATAAAAACGGCTCTAAACAATTTTGGTTCATTTTTAGCAAATGTAACATAATTCAATACAGTATCAACAACTGGATCATCGGTCACAACATTATCATAAATATCGGCGCGTATATGCGTCGTAATTCGTTTAAAAAATACATCCCTTAACTCATCCATATTCTTAAATTCAAGATAAATTGGCTGTGTTGACGTATTCATTGCTTGTGCGATGTTTCGTGCAGTAAATCCTTCAAATCCTTCAGTAGAAATAACATCATAGACTGCAGATAAGATGTTTTCTCTTGTAATTGTTTTACGTCTCGCCATACGATTTCCCCTCCTATATTAAACATAAACACTTTATAAAAACCTATAAATAACTATACTCCTAAACTATATTATCATTATAACATGAATAAATTTTGGTTGCGTCAAGAATTATGTGTAAATGGAAAATCCATTCCATTTTTTTAAGTTAAAACATTGATTCTAATGTATCTTGTATTTCCTTAAATCCTTTATGTACTCTGCCTAAAAATTTTTGGTTATATTCATTGAACTGAGAAACAAGGAATCTCTCCAGAGATTCTTCATTAGGAAATTGTTCTTTTCTCTTTTCTAAATTGCAACATTAAGTTAGCCACTCTGGTAAAAATATCTAAATATCAGTGTTATTTTATTGAACCCCTTACTTACCAACATGTTTTGATCTTTAGATTTTGAATTTCTTCTAAAAATAATGTTGCTGGTTGTCTATAGTCTAAAATTTTACGCGGCAAAAGATTAACTTTTTCAGTAGCCAGTTGTATGAACTGCTTTGAGTAGTGACAGATAGGCGTTCCTTTCGGAACAAATTGCCGTAATAAACCATTATGTCTTTCGTTTGTTCCTCGTTCCCAAGATGAATAAGGGTGAGCAAAGTAGATATCAGTCATTTGTTGCAGAGTATCATCAAGTGAGCTAAATTCACTGCCATTATCAGCAGTAATCGATTGAAATATGCTACTAAATCGGGCTCTTCCAAACTCATATTTTAACTGTTTAATAGCGTAACTAACAGACTCTTCAGTATGATCATCTAGAACAACAGTAATCATGTAGCGAGTTTTTCTTTCAACAAGTGTAAGTAGAGCATTATCATCTTTAGATTTTGAACCAATGACACTGTCTATTTCCCAATGACCAAACTCTTGTCTAGAATCAATTTTGCTAGGTCGTTCATCAATTGATTTTCCAAGAGCTTTTTTATGCTGACGACTTCTTTTCTTTTTAGGTGATAGTCTAACTTTCATCTTGAGATGATGATTTCTGACTGGTAAAAAACCTTTATCAATATAGTTATAAAGTGTCTTAGTAGAAACAATAGGTTTATCCCAAGTCCCTAAAGACTTGATAAAGCCAACAATTGCATCTGGTGACCAATTAAAGTCTATCATTTGTTTACAAGCATAATTAATAAAATCAACAGCACTAACTAGCTTAGATTTCGAACCACAGCGTTTCCTGTTTTCTATGTATTTAGCTTGCCCCGTATCAGCAAAATAGAGTTGTTTAGGTTTCTTATTTTCTTTGATTTGCGTGGTCGTTCCTCGTTTAAGCTCATTACTTATTGTTTGATGGTGTCGGCCTAATCGTCTACCAATTTCTCTATTAGAGTCTCCCATATTATGCCAAACTTCAATAAGCTGCCTTTCCTTTAAGGAAAGATGTTTATAACTAGATGTCTTTGTGTTATTCTTAATTTTCACCATGATAAAAATTCCTTTCGTTGTTGGGTAGTTACTTCAATGATACACGAATTTTTACCATGGTGTTTTTTTATTATTTTAGAGTGGCTAACTTGATTTTACAACTAAGCTTCTTTTCTCTTTGTATATTTTTTTAACTGTTTATTAAATCCCTCAATCAAGTTAGTTGAGTAGATAGTTCTTCTGATTGATGGTGGGAAGTTATAGAAAGTTAATATAGCAGGATTCAAGAGTAATTTAACTACTCGTGGATACTGCTTTTTCCATTTATCTATCATAAAACTTATTTGATTCATAGCTTCTTCTTTTGAAGCTGCTTGATAAACCAATTTGAAATCATTACAGACTTCTTGTCGATCACTAACACGAACCTTATGAGCAATATTTCTAGAGATATGGACACAACATTGTTGAAATTGAGCATTTGGATAGACACTATGGATACTATCGTGAATACCACTTAAACCATCAGTTACAACTAATAAAACCTCTTCTAAACCACGATCTTTTAAATCTTGAAGTATCTCTTTCCAAACATAAGCAGATTCGGTTGGAGCAATAGTAAATCCTAGAACCTCTTTGGTTCCATCCAATCGAATGCCTATCACAATATAAACGGCTTCTTTTGATACGGTTTGTCTCTTTAAAGGAATATGAGTAGCATCCATAAAAATGACTGAGTATTTAGCTTCTAAAGTTCTTTCTTTAAAAGCCAAAACATCTTCAGATACGATTTTACTCATGTTTGAAATAGTTTGTGGTGTGTAATAATGACCATACATTTTTTCAATTAGATCAGAGATTTCAGACATAGTGATCCCTTTTTTAAATAGCTGAATAATAGTAGTTTCTAAGGAATCATTGGTTCTTTTATAGGCTGGTAATGTTTGTTGGGAAAATTCTCCATTTCTATCTCTAGGAATCACCAAATTTAATTCTCCATATTCTGTTTTAAATGAACGTGAGTAATTCCCATTGCGGGAATTACCTGAATTAAATCCAGCTCTATCATACTTTTCGTAGTCAAGAAACGCTGTTAATTCAGCCTGTAATAATGAGTTGATAGCGAGTTCTAAATGACGACGAAATAAATCATCTAAATCACCTTTATTAATTAGTGTTTCCATTATTTCTGTAGTAAAATGAGTCATGAGAAAGTCCTCCTATAAAATTTCTGTGTCGTAACTTTAATTTTACAGAATGGACTTTCTCTTTTTCTACCCTAAATTTCTATTTACACAAAATATTTTACCCTATCTAAATTTTGAAAAAAATATTAAACCTTGTGTTATTTTAAGGATAAAAAAACATAAATATGAAGAATTAAACAACATTTGTATTTTATTTTTCATATGATCATTCTTGTTACCAACATACCATTGTGCTAAAATGAGAGTATTCAAATATTTAGGAGGTTTAAATTAATATGACATTAGATAATTTTGATTTTCTTTTAAGAAAATATGCTGAACTGATTACAAAAATCGGAGTAAATGTTGATAAATCACAAACTGTTGTACTAAACATCCAAGTTGATCAAGCCCCTTTAGCGAGATACATTGTCAAAGAAGCTTATCATCTAGGTGCTAAGGAAGTCATTGTAAAATGGTCAGATGACGAAATTAGCCGCGACTTCTTCTTATATGCTGAAGATGACGTCATTGGTCATGTTCCTCAATATAAAATTGATGAAGTCGATGCTTTTGTAGAAGAAGGTGCAAGCCGTATTAGTGTGGTTTCTCAAGATCCTGATGCTTTTGTTGGTGTTGATGGCGATCGTTTGGCTACGTTCCAATTAGTCAATGGAAAAGCTATGTCTGCTCTTAGAAAAGCATCTCAAGCTAATAAAATTAGTTGGACGGTTGTTGCTGCTGCAAGTCCTGGTTGGGCTAAAAAAGTATTTCCTAACTTAGATTCTGAGCAAGCACAAGTTGATGCTTTATGGGATGCTATTTTTAAAGCTTGTCGCATGTATGCTCCAGACCCAATCAAAGCATGGCACGAGCATGATGTGACACTGCAAACAAAAGCTGAAGAGTTAAACAAAGAACAATTTGACTCTCTTCATTATACAGCTCCAGGTACTGATCTAATTATTGGTTTACCTAAGAATCATAACTGGGAAGGTGCTGGAAGTGATAATGTTCGTGGTGAGCATTTTATGGCAAATATCCCTACTGAGGAAGTCTTTACAGCACCAGATTGTCGCCGTGTAGATGGGGTAGTTTCTAGTACTAGACCATTAAGCTATGCTGGAAATACAATTGAAGATATGGTATTTACCTTTAAAGATGGTAAAGTTGTTGATGTGACTGCTAAAAAAGGACAAGATGTTTTATTAAAATTACTAGAAACTGATGAAGGAGCAAAACGTTTAGGTGAAGTTGCTTTAGTGCCAGATAGTTCTCCTATTTCTCAATCGGGTATTACTTTTTATAACACTTTATTTGATGAGAATGCTTCAAATCACTTAGCATTAGGTTCTGCTTATGCCTTTAACTTACAAGGTGGCACTACAATGAGCGAGGAAGAATTAGAAAAAGCTGGCTTAAACCGTAGCCAAACTCATGTTGATTTTATGATTGGATCAAAAGAGATGAACATTGACGGGATTAAAAAAGACGGTAGCCGTGTTCCTATTTTTAGAAATGGTGAATGGGCTTAAAAGAAAAGGGTCTATAATAAATCGTGTTGATGGATAGTTTCCATTAATACGATTTTTTGTTTTTAAATACAAAAAGGAACATCCAAACATGATAAAATAAAGTCGACAAAAACCAAATTATTAGGAGGATGTTCCCATGGATAATCATACTAGAAAATTACTTAATTTAACAGACAAATCTATTATTTTTGAAAAAGATTGGTTAACTGAGGCTACTATTAGAGGTAGACGCTCAAATATAATAAGGGGAAGACTAACGTCTCCAGACAGAATATGCCCCTCTTGTCATCAGAATACGTGTGTTAAAAATGGTACTTATACTACTAAAACACAACTACCAGAGTTTAATAGGGTCACAACTTATTTAGAACTTAAAAGAGAACGATATCTATGTAAAGAATGTCATACAACATTCAGTGCTGATACTGCGTTAGTCGATGACTATTGTCATATATCGAAAACATTAAAGTATCAAATCGCCTTAGATTTGAAAGAAGATCGTTCAAGAAAAGAGATCGCTAGATTCCATCATGTTTCTGATAACACGGTACAACGTGTTTTATACGACTTTACCAACCACTGTCTAACCAACTTTCAACATCTACCAAAAGTACTATGTGTCGATGAATTTAAATCAACTAAGTCATGTCAATCTGGTATGAGCTTTATTTGTGCTGATGCTGAAAGTAAAAAGATTATTGATATTTTACCAGATAGACGTCTCTTCTCTCTTATTAAGTACTTCCTGAAATACTCCAGAAAAGAGCGGTTAAAAGTGAAGTTTCTCGTCATGGATATGAATGCCAACTACGGTGGCCTTCTTAAAACTGTATTTCCACATGCAGAGATTGTGACAGATAGATTCCATATCATTCAGCATATCAATCGTTCTTTTAATCAACTAAGAATAAAAGAAATGAATCAATTAAAACGTTATGATAATGAAGAAGCAAAACAATACCGGAGAATAAAAAAATATTGGAAACTATTTTTAAAAGACTCTAGTCAATTAAGTGCCACTACATATAGTAATTATCCTCTTTTCAATAAAAGTATGACACAAGTTGGTGTCATTGAAGAACTTCTTTCCTATAACTCAACTATAAAAATCGCATATGATTATATACAAGAGTTAAAATATGCTTATGAAACAAAGGATTCAGACTTATTTTTAGAATTAACTCATTCTATCTCTAATGAGCTTCCTAAGGAATTTAAAGCCAAATTCAAAACATTCCAAACCTTCAGGCAAGGTGTTACCAATGCTTTAAATTATTCTTATTCAAATGGTTTTTTAGAAGGAATTAACAACCGAATCAAAGCTATCAAACGAACAGCCTATGGTTACCGAAATTTCTTAACTTTTAAGCGACGGATTTTCCTTATTCAAGGTCAATCATTTCAATTTAATTAAAAAGAAGAAGGAGGAAAAATCCCCCTTCTTCTAATGCCCTTATTTTATCAATTTTTAAATATCAACACGATTTGACGAAGAGCCAAAGAAAAACAGGTGCCAGTAAGGCACCTGTTTTTCTTTTTATAATAGTTACCGACAAACGTCCCAGATACGATTTGAACGTACGACACCCGTCTTAGGAGGACGGTGCTCTATCCAGCTGAGCTACTGGGACATGACTTATTTATTTTGTCACTTTTAAGGCCATTTGTCTACTGATTTACCTGATTATTTTTTATCATACCTTAGTTTATACTCATCAACCAGCTGTCTAGAATCATGAATGCTTGATATATGTTCATCATAATTACCTAGAACATAAGCATAAAATAGTAAATCAATCGTGATAAACTGAGACATCAAAGAACTTGTGGCAGCACTTCTTAATTCACCTTCTTTTGATTTTATAGTTTGAATCACTACATCTGCTTGTTTACTCAACGTGTTCATACCAAACTGAGTCATACCTATCGTTTTAATACCAGATGATTTGGCAACTTCATTTAAAGCTAGCACTTCTTTCGTTTCACCAGAATTAGATATACCGATAAAAACTGTTCCCGGTGCTGCTGAGGCTAGACTTGAAATAAGTAAGTGAACATCTGATAAACAGATACAAACCTTACCAATCCTATTCCACTTTTGAGCAATATTTTCAGCAACTAAAAAGGATGATCCCACACCAAAAACATAAACAAAAGGAGCTTTTTCAATCAAATTAATGGCATCAACAATCACATTATCATCTATTAATTGAATCGTTTCCTCCATCGATTGATAAGCATTGCCTAAAAGTTTTGCTTTCACATCAGATAGTTTTTCTGTTGGTAAAATATCTGAATAGTGATTAGGTATCTCAGATTTTCTTTCCGCTGATAAAGCTAATTTTAATTCTGGAAAACTAGGGATGCCAATTGATTTACAAAAACGAATCACTGAAGCTGGAGACGTATCAGATTCTTCGGCTAACTCACTGGCAGTCATTTTAATCACATCTTCTGGTCTTGCCAATACCAAATCTGCAATTTTTCGCTCAGATCTTGTTAAGTCATTATAAATACTTTCTACTCGTTGATGAACATTTCTGTTTTTCATGGTCATCCCTACTTTCTTAATTAATAGTTCGTTATCTTCCCTAATATAACCGGCTTATTTGCCCCAGTCGCACTAGGAACATTACTTGGCTTATGCTCCATTGTCATATGTCCTAATACTACCATAGCAATAGCCTCTTTTGCATCAGAAGATAATCCAATTTCCTCTTGAATCATCACAGTGACACTCTTTGGCATTTCTTTTCTAATCATCTCAATCAAAACAGGATTATAGCTTCCCCCACCGCCAACAATGAATTCTGTTTGGCTATCATCACTAACATAACTATCTAAAGACTTTCTGATAGCTTTTGCTGTAAAAGCAGTCGCTGTTGCTATCCAATCATTGCTATTTAAATGATGAGTAGACAATAATTCATCCACGTACTGTTCACCAAAATCTTCTCTTCCTGTAGACTTTGGAAAACTTTTTTTCATAAATGGATGATTCAACATATCGTTTAACACTAGTTCATCTACCTTACCCAGAGAAGCATAATGACCTTTATCATCATATTCTTTTTGATAAAACCTACGAACAAATTCATCAATAATCATGTTGCCAGGCCCTGTATCAAAAGCGACTACCTCGTCCATAGATCCATTAGCTGGAATCACAGTTGCATTAGATATACCACCGATATTTTGCAAGATACGTTGCTTATCTTGGCTTTTATATAAAACATACTCAGAAAATGGAACAATTGGTGCACCTTGTCCTCCTACTGCCATATCCCGATACCTAAAATCTGACACAACAGTTGTCTCTGTTACTTCACAAATCACACTAGATTCACCAATTTGTAAGGTAGAGGATACATATTCTCCTTGATTTATAGGATGATGGTAAATGGTTTGTCCGTGAGATGCGACAAACCAAATATCCGCTCCTGATAATTGATGCTTATCTTTCATCATGTTTACAGCTTGACCAAAGATTTTACCTAACTCCATGTTTAGGCTGCAAATCAGTAAGACATTAGATGTAGTCACATCAATAGCTTGCTTAATTTGCTTAATGATCCGTTCTTCAAAAGGGACTGTCATAAAATCAACTAATGTATATGTCCCTTCACAAAAGTTATTGTCTATAGATACTAAAGCCACATCAATACCATCTAAAGACGTACCTGACATTAATCCAATACCATATTGCATAGGATGCCTACTTTCTTTGTCTTTATTTTACTAATGAGAAAGCAAATTTTTGCCATGGTTTGATGTATGGTAATAAAATTTTATCAGCATCTGTGACAGCTCCCACAACATTTGTTTTCCCAGAATTTTCCATTGGTAATAAAGCGACTTGTAATTCCCCAGCGTAGTGAGCATACAGTGATGTCTCCACAATAATATCTCCTAGCTCCATATCTTTTGTGTTAAAAGGTTTAAATTCATGCCCTTTATATTTCACACGACTTTGAGTTGAGCGTAGTACGTAATCAGACACATCACCACGGTTGAAATGAAATTCATCTAACACGATAACTTTCTCTAAATCTGGAATATCTTCTACTAAAGTACAATCAAGGGTTAATTTATACGGATTAATTTCACTCAATGCTTTTAGCTCCTCTTCAGAAGCAAAGGCATTAGCAATAATCACATCATCAATTAAATCAGTTGCCCATAAATGTTTGGCTTGTGTCGTAATCGGCCATTCACGGTGCATCTCTAACGTACATAATCCTTCTTCAACTGGCCATGGTCCGACTTTTGCTGTTGGTGAGTTAACAAATGCTGCGGTACGAACTCCGTGATCTTTATAAACTTGACTGGTTTCAATGAAATGATCATAGCTAAGTCCAGTATAACGATGCGGATAAAAATTATGACAGCCTAGTAACTTATCTGCATTAGCCTGATAGCTTAAGATATTTTCTAAATAACGTGTTCCGTTACTAATGTTTAACTCAATAGATAAACCTTGTGGATTAAACGTCATGATTGACTCTTCATTACCAGTGAATCCCATATCTAGTCTAATGCCATCTGCCCCAATTTCTTTAAAGAAAGATAGGTCTTTATAACTAATATCTAATTCACCAAATACTTTAGGACTAACATCAGCGATAACTTCCATTCCTAAAGCCGTTGCATGATTAATTGTCTCAGAAAACTCACTTACAATTTCCTCTTTTTTCTCAGGATCTACTGATAATAAGCACGTAAAGACACGACTAAAGCCATAACCTGCTGCAAGTGTCATGTATTCTTTAATATCCTCAACTGATTGATGATTTGGGTAAACTGAAATTCCTAATTTTCTCATTATATTCCGTCCTTTTCATATAGATAATAAGCTCCCTTAGCACAGGAGACTTCTTTTTGATATAACTCTACTACGATATCTTCTCTAGATAAGTATGCCATTAACGCCTGTTTAACGTACTCATTCTTCTCGACAACTCCACCATTTAACCCTAAAGGAATTGGTGTTTTTGTTGTTGGTATTTCCATTTTTTGAATCATTTGTTTAACACTAAACCCTAATTTTTCACCTGCATCTTCCAAGATTTCAATTGCCTCAGCTACCCCATTATCTGCTGCTTTTGCAACAGATTCTGTAGCACTAGCAACCTCACCTTTAGAGAGCTTGTATAGTTTTTTGACTAAATCCATAACAGTATCAACTTGAAAAAACTCAAATAAATAGTTTGTTAAATCACTTTGAAGTCTATTATTATCACTATCTTCTAAACTTTTACTTATTGCCTCTTTAGCAATCCAATAAGCACTTCCTTCATCACCAAACAAATGGCCCCAACCACCGACTCTATACCACACATTTTGTTCAAGTCCTAAAATAACTGAACCAGTTCCTGCTGTCACAGTAATCCCGTCTCGGCCTTTGAGTATCGCATAATGAGCGAGTTGTCCATCATTCAACAAGATAATACGTGTGTGTTTATCTGATAAATCAGCAGCTACTTTCTCTCTTAAACCACCTGAATCAATCCCTGCAACACCCAAGGTTACCTCTATACAATTATCTTTAGGTAGCTGTAAATAAATTTTTTCGATTGCTTCTTTAATATGTGATAGGCCTTTTTGATAATCAACAACTACATTACCAAAGCCTGTTGTTGCAGTATAAAGACAGGCTCCTGTTTCAGCATGATACGCTACTGCTTCTGTTTTAGTTCCACCACAATCTACCCCAATAATATAGTTCATTGATTTCATTCCTTTACCTATTCTTTTGAATCCACAGCTTTACGGATAAAACCATCATTGCTATCTAGTAACTGTTGACCTTCTTCTTTTGAAGTTTTAGTTAAAATACGAACAATAGCAAGTTTAACTTGTTGGTCAGAATCTTCAAAATACTTCGTTGCCACTTCTCTTGATGCTCCAGTTGCTTCCATGATAATATTTTTAGCACGCTCAACTAATTTTTCATTTGTTGGTTTCACATCTACCATTAAGTTACCATATACTTTACCAAAATGAACCATACTAATAGTAGAAATCATATTTAAAATTAACTTTTGTGTTGTACCTGCTTTAAGTCTAGTTGATCCGGTCAATACTTCTGGACCAGGTGAAACTTCAATTGGATAGCTAGCAAACTGGCTAATTTCTGAATGCTCGTTGCATGAAATAGAAGCTGTTGTCGCACCTATTGTTGCAGCATATTTTAATCCACCAATCACGTAAGGTGTTCTACCACTTGCACTAATGCCAATGACAATATCCTTATTTGTTAAATGTCGTTCTTTAAAATCTTCCTCAGCTAATGTTAGTGAGTCCTCAGCACCTTCAACTGCTACAGTCATAGCAGATTCTCCACCAGCGATAATCCCTTTAACAAGCTCTGGATCTGTACTAAACGTTGGTACACACTCTGCAGCATCAAGTATACCTAGTCGCCCACTTGTACCAGCTCCAAAATAAAATACACGACCACCTTCTTTTAATGAGTGAACTACCTGTTCAATAACAGCGGTGATTTGACCTGTTTTTTGTTTAATAGCGGTAATAACTTGGCTGTCCTCTTGGTTCATCATATTGACAGCTTCTTCTATTGATAAACGATCTAAATTTTTAGTTGAATCATTTCTTTTTTCTGTTGTTAAATTTTCTAGCATTACCTCGCCACATCCTTCTCTTCCTGAGCATCTTTATGATATGTTTCATACTCAATATTTAAGTAGATATTACCATTTATGAAATATTATTTCAAATATTTTTTATTTTTTTCGAAATATAACGATTACAAAAGAAAAAATATTTCAAAATTAATTATTTTTAATTGAAATTATTTTTATTTAATGTATACTATATTTACAATGTGAGTGCTTACTTTAGTGTGATATAAGCTCATATTATTTGAATGATAACCGATTGCAATCAACGTTCAAAAAATCTGATAACTAAAAGTCTGGAGGTGTGACTAAGATAATGATGGACAAAAAAACAAACGGCGTACCAAAGTTCTCAATTAAAAGTGCTTCATTACTTCTATTAGCTGGTGTAATAGGAGGGATACTTATTCCCTATCTTTTCTTTGAGCTAAACTGGGATACACGTCTGGCTACGATGATTTTTTTACCCATTTTAATTGCGGGGGCTATTGCTTATAGCCAATGCTTTATTGAAACTAAAAAAGGCATTTCTAAATCGTTTTGGATAACTTTAATTATTGCTTTCATTATTTTGGAAGTTCTTTCTTATTTTTGGTTATATAAAGGATTTATTTTTTAAAATTTAAATAAAAAGGAGCACTAATATGTTAGAAAAATTTACTAATTTCATTGATTCAAAACTAGCGGGACCTATGGATAAGATCGCTAATCAACGTCACTTAAGAGCTATCCGTGATGGAATTATTGCTACACTACCATTAATTATTATTGGATCATTTTTCTTAATCGTAGCTTTTCCACCTCTACCTCAATCATGGGGTATTACACAGTTCTTAACTGAAAATGCTGCAACTATTTTACTACCTTATCGTATGACGATGTACATCATGTCTTTATATGCGACTTTTGGTATTGGAGCAAGTTTATCTAAAACGTATGATTTAGATGTTGTTTCTGGTGGTATTTTAGCAACGATTGCTTTCTTATTAACATTTGTTCCTGTAAACGTACCAGCTGATGCTAATGCTGGTGTTGAAGGTTTCGTACTACCAATGGCTAACCTTGGTGGTGGTGGTATGTTCGTAGGTATTATTACAGCTATCATTGCTGTTGAGATTTACCGAATGACTGATAGATCAAAATTCAAAATAAAAATGCCTGCTCAAGTACCACCTGCTGTAGCTCGTTCTTTTGAATCATTAACACCTACTTTAATCGTTATCTTAGGTATGGCAACTATTACTTACTTTATTGGATTCGACTGGCACATGGCTGTTGGTAAAATCGTGTCGCCTTTAGTCAGTGCTGCAGATTCACTACCAAGTGTTCTTTTACTTATTTTCTTAATTACTTTCTTCTGGGTATTTGGTATCCATGGTGTTTCCATCGTAGGATCACTTGCACGTCCAGTATGGTTACAATTACTAGAAGGTAATACAACGGCTCAGGCAGCTGGAGATACTTTACCTTATATTGCTGCAGAACCTTTCTTCCAATGGTTTATCTGGATTGGTGGAGCTGGAGCTACTTTAGGTCTAGCGATTCTTTTAGCTTTCACAGCTAAATCAGAATATGGATCAAAACTTGGTAAAGCTATTATTACACCATCTATCTTTAACATTAACGAACCCGTTATCTTTGGTGTTCCAATTGTACTAAATCCTATCTTAATGATCCCATTTATCGTAACTCCTATGATTTTAGCAACAGTTGCTTGGTTTGTAACTAAAGCTGGACTAGTTGCTCCAGTTATCTTTACAGCACCATGGACTCTACCTGGGCCAATCGGAGCTTACTTAGCTACCGGTGGTGACTGGCGAGCTGCTGTTCTTAATATCATTTTAATTGCTATATCAGTTGTTTGTTACTATCCATTTGTTCGTATTTATGATCAAAACGAAATTGCAAAAGAAAAAGGCTTAGCTGAAGCTAAATCATAATCAAAAAAACGAGAATGACTCTTAAAATGATCATTCTCGTTTTTTAGTTCTCTATATCTACTTATACAAAAAACGACTACTTATTAATATAGATAGTCGTTTTTTATTATTTTCATTTGTCAAATTAAGCTAGACAAAATGTCATTGTCTACATAGCTCAAAAATACTTCTAATGGTGTTTTATAGTTTAATGATTTTCTAGGAATATTATTTCTTTTGGATGCAACAGATTGAATGAAAGATTCATCAACTTCGTTGAAATCCATTTTCTTAGGCAATCCATCCTTACGCAATAGCCCATTAGAATTTTCATTTAAACCTCGTTGTGAAGGTGTACCAGGGTCAGCAAAGTAGATATCAATATCATTTAAGTTACTGATAGATTTCCAGTTAGAAAATTCTTTGCCACAATCAAATGTGATAGATTTAAACAAGTGATTAGGGCATTTTTTTAACCATTCATTTAAGCTATTCTCAATATCTATAGCGTGTCTCCCTGTTGGCTTTAAGGTAATAATAACTTTTGATAACCTTTCAACTAATGTAATAACAGCACTTTTATGATTTTTCCCAACAATAGTGTCACCTTCTAGGTGACCAAATTCACTTTGAAACTCGTTATGCTCAGCGTCTCTCTGATGAATGGTTCGTTTAAATGCTTGTTTACCTCGTTTTTCTTTATGCCCATTAGGTTTTCTTTTACCTTTCATTGGTAAAGTTGTGGAATCAAAAGATTCACGCGAGAACAATCTATAAAGTGTCCGAACAGAACAAGAAATAGAAATCTCAGCACGACCGATAATCACGTCAGGAGTCCATCCTTGAGCCACTTTGTTTTGAATATATTTTGTTTCATTATCAGGTAAAGAAATAGGACGCCTTCCACATTTCTTTTTATTTTTTTTGTATCTTTGATAGTAATCTAGAATAGATAATCCCTCATTTAAAGCGTTGTAAACATTATAAATAGTTTGTCTTGATCTTTTTAAAGTATCAGCAACATGTTTAACTTTTTTAGCTTGGTGATAATAAGATTCTATTAAAACAAGCTCGTCTGTAGTAAGATGTATATAGGTCATTTGTGATCACTCTCCTTGTTTTCTTTCGTCGGAAATACAATTTGGACAATTTGAGTGTATCACAAATGATTTTTTTATTTGTCTAGCTTAATTTTACAATCGGCGTATTATTATTTTTCTACATCCATACGACGATAAACATCGATGATTTCTTTTGCTAAATCTTTAAAAGCAATGGATGTCATTAAGTGGTCTTGACTGTGAACTGTCAATAGTGTCAATTCAATAGACTCACCTTGTGCTTCTTTTGTTAAAAGACTTGTTTGTGATTGATGAGCTTTAACTAAAGACTCCTCTGCATCTGTCATTTTAGCGTCCGCTTTTTCAAACTCTCCTTGTTTTGCTGCTTGGATTGCTTCCATTGAATCACTTTTGGCATTTCCTGAGTTCATAATTAGACCCATGATTGCCTCTAAATTTTTATCATCCATTACATTAATCCCCTTAAATCTTTTTCTTATTTATTCATTAATTCTATAGCAGAATTTAAAACATTCTCGCCATTCATCATACCGTAATCTGACATGTTGATAACTTCCACTGGAATTCCTTGAGGACCAAATGTTTCTTCAAATTGTTTTTTCATAAAACGAACTTGAGGTCCTAATAATACGACATCAATCTCCTTTTTCGCTACTTGATCAGGTGCTTCAGACGTAGATACTGCAAAAATCTCAGCATCAACACCTTTATCAGTTGCTGCTTGTTGCATTTTTGTTACTAATAAACTTGTACTCATACCTGCTGAACATACTAACATGATTGTTTTTTCTGCCATTTTATTCCATCCTTTACCCTTTTTTTTAGAAACTTTCTTCCTTACATTATATACCTTTTCTTGTATTAAGTACAGGTATATATCTAGTATTTTTAATATGATTGCTCAATTGCATTGAGCATCTGAATAAATCTTTTTTTCTTAAAATAACCTAAAAATATACCAAACATTCTATCATTTATTTTTTGGAGGCTATTACTTGTTAAATTATCCTCTGAGTAAGTTAACTGACATATAGTACTTGATAACTGATTAATTCTATACTGACTAATAAAAGTATTGTTTATCGTTTCTGTTTCAAATTTATATGTTTTATTTTTTTCTATCTCAAGTATGGTAATCTTGGCACGTTTATTTTTCCCAAACTCTTTAACATAACTCAGGTTTTCCAGTTGGCACTCTCTAATAGGTTCTCCTATAGCTTGTTCAACGTCATACCTTACGGAATCGATTATTACTTTGTACAAATAAGCAGATGGTATATTTAGCTCTTTAATGATTTTCATGGTCACCATTATCCTTTTTTTTATTTTTTTTTAAATCTAAATTGCAACATTAAGTTAGCCACTCTGGTAAAAATATCTAAATATCAGTGTTATTTTATTGAACCCCTTACTTACCAACATGTTTTGATCTTTAGATTTTGAATTTCTTCTAAAAATAATGTTGCTGGTTGTCTATAGTCTAAAATTTTACGCGGTAAAAGATTAACTTTTTCAGTAGCCAGTTGTATGAACTGCTTTGAGTAGTGACAGATAGGCGTTCCTTTCGGAACAAATTGCCGTAATAAACCATTATGTCTTTCGTTTGTTCCTCGTTCCCAAGATGAATAAGGGTGAGCAAAGTAGATATCAGTCATTTGTTGCAGAGTATCATCAAGTGAGCTAAATTCACTGCCATTATCAGCAGTAATCGATTGAAATATGCTACTAAATCGGGCTCTTCCAAACTCATATTTTAACTGTTTAATAGCGTAACTAACAGACTCTTCAGTATGATCATCTAGAACAACAGTAATCATGTAGCGAGTTTTTCTTTCAACAAGTGTAAGTAGAGCATTATCATCTTTAGATTTTGAACCAATGACACTGTCTATTTCCCAATGACCAAACTCTTGTCTAGAATCAATTTTGCTAGGTCGTTCATCAATTGATTTTCCAAGAGCTTTTTTATGCTGACGACTTCTTTTCTTTTTAGGTGATAGTCTAACTTTCATCTTGAGATGATGATTTCTGACTGGTAAAAAACCTTTATCAATATAGTTATAAAGTGTCTTAGTAGAAACAATAGGTTTATCCCAAGTCCCTAAAGACTTGATAAAGCCAACAATTGCATCTGGTGACCAATTAAAGTCTATCATTTGTTTACAGGCATAATTAATAAAATCAACAGCACTAACTAGCTTAGATTTCGAACCACAGCGTTTCCTGTTTTCTATGTATTTAGCTTGCCCCGTATCAGCAAAATAGAGTTGTTTAGGTTTCTTATTTTCTTTGATTTGCGTGGTCGTTCCTCGTTTAAGCTCATTACTTATTGTTTGATGGTGTCGGCCTAATCGTCTACCAATTTCTCTATTAGAGTCTCCCATATTATGCCAAACTTCAATAAGCTGCCTTTCCTTTAAGGAAAGATGTTTATAACTAGATGTCTTTGTGTTATTCTTAATTTTCACCATGATAAAAATTCCTTTCGTTGTTGGGTAGTTACTTCAATGATACACGAATTTTTACCATGGTGTTTTTTTATTATTTTAGAGTGGCTAACTTGATTTTACAACTAAGCATTTTTTTTAAAATAAATACTGTTCCAAATATAATAAATGTTACTGCTGTTACAATACTTAATAGATCATATTGTCCAGTTACGGCGTTAGAGCTAAGCAAAAAGATAATTAAACCAATACTTATTAAAAAAAGACCATTCTTACTCATCTGACTTATTCCTACCTTTCATATAATTGTTATCATTACCATTAAATTATCCTTTAATATCTGCTTTATTTGCTGCAATAACAAATGGTGCATAAATAACAAAGGCCGCTATCATAGATACTAAAGTAACAATAGGTGCTCGCCAATCCCCACCGGTTGCTAAAAATGATAATAAAAATGGTGGTGTCACCCAAACAACTGCTTGATTAACTGGGTTTACTAAGCCTGCGACTGTTGCAAAATAACCAATTGATGTTGATACAACAGGTGCTAAAATAAATGGAATAAACATGATTGGATTTAATACAACTGGTAAACCAAACATGATTGGCTCATTAATATTAAAAATACCAGGTCCTAACGATAACTTACCAACTGTTCGGTAATCTGCACGTTTAGAAAAAATTAATATAGCAATGATTAAAACTAGGGTTCCACCATTTCCACCAAACATTGTATAAGCATCAAATGATCCTCTAACCCACATATAACCTTCTTGCTTAACTAGAGTCGCCCCACCATCATTAAATAGATTAATATTAGTTATTTGAGCAACTCCCCACACACCTTCTAATACTGGCGCTAAAATGTTCATACCATGTAAGCCGAAGAACCAAAAAACTTGAATTAAGATTGTAGCTAAAATAACAGCTCCAAATCCTTGTGACATTGCAAGTAAAGGTTTTCCAATAAATTCTTGTACCCAATCAATAAATAACATACCATTTGAAATTTTACCAAATATAAAGTTAAAAATTGCAATAGCATAAAGTGCTGCTGTCGCTGGGATAATAGCTGCAAAAGCTTTAGATACAGCTGGAGGTACTGAATCAGGCATCTTAATTGTGATATTAGCTTGCATTAATTTAGCATAAATAATCGTTGAAATAAACCCTAGAATCATGGCTGTAAAATAAGCATTCCCATCTAGGTGAGACAATTGTAGCCACCCCCACTGTGAAGCTGTTAGCCCCTCAGGTGTTGCTGACCAACCTGCATCTGAAAACTTTTCATTTATTTCATTCATCAGTTGTGCAGATACTGGTGTGTTAATTGTTGTTGTGACAGAGAATGCTATTCCCTGAACAAGTGCTGACAGAGAAACGATTCCCCCTGCTAGTTCATTAACTCCGTATACTTTAGATATATTATAACCTAGAGAAAAAGCAAAAATTAAACCAGCAATAGCTAATGTTCCATTCCATACAAATCCATTAATTGCTATTATCTCTTTTAAGACTGGTATCGTACTAGCATCATACCTTGGAATAAATTGAGTGGGCATATCTCGAATAATAGCATTTATCAACACTGCAATTGAACCTGCCATTGTTGCAGGCATCGCACCTATAAAAGCATCCCTTAAAGCAATTAAATGTCTTTCATTACCAATTTTATCTGCAACTGGTAATAAATATTTTTCAATCCATTGTGTTAACTTATCCATAAATCATCCTCCTTATATTTTGTCCTAAATTTGTTATTTCTTTTATCCCTCCTCTGTTAAATAAAGCAATATCCGTGCCAAAAAAACGCTTACTTTTAAGCGTTTCCTTATGTTTTTAGATTACACACTAACATAAAAAAATACACACTAAAAAAACACAATGTACAGAAGTTTAATTTTTTCAACAAAAGATATTAAACTTCTATACATTGTGTAAACTCATTTAAAACTTTTGACCATTAAGAATGAACATAATTTTTATTGATTCCACGTCTTTATGGTTGCGTCAAGAATTATGTGTAAATGGAAAATCCATTCCATTTTTTTAAGTTAAAACATTGATTCTAATGTATCTTGTATTTCCTTAAATCCTTTATGTACTCTGCCTAAAAATTTTTGGTTATATTCATTGAACTGAGAAACAAGGAATCTCTCCAGAGATTCTTCATTAGGAAATTGTTCTTTTCTCTTTGTATATTTTTTTAACTGTTTATTAAATCCCTCAATCAAGTTAGTTGAGTAGATAGTTCTTCTGATTGATGGTGGGAAGTTATAGAAAGTTAATATAGCAGGATTCAAGAGTAATTTAACTACTCGTGGATACTGCTTTTTCCATTTATCTATCATAAAACTTATTTGATTCATAGCTTCTTCTTTTGAAGCTGCTTGATAAACCAATTTGAAATCATTACAGACTTCTTGTCGATCACTAACACGAACCTTATGAGCAATATTTCTAGAGATATGGACACAACATTGTTGAAATTGAGCATTTGGATAGACACTATGGATACTATCGTGAATACCACTTAAACCATCAGTTACAACTAATAAAACCTCTTCTAAACCACGATCTTTTAAATCTTGAAGTATCTCTTTCCAAACATAAGCAGATTCGGTTGGAGCAATAGTAAATCCTAGAACCTCTTTGGTTCCATCCAATCGAATGCCTATCACAATATAAACGGCTTCTTTTGATACGGTTTGTCTCTTTAAAGGAATATGAGTAGCATCCATAAAAATGACTGAGTATTTAGCTTCTAAAGTTCTTTCTTTAAAAGCCAAAACATCTTCAGATACGATTTTACTCATGTTTGAAATAGTTTGTGGTGTGTAATAATGACCATACATTTTTTCAATTAGATCAGAGATTTCAGACATAGTGATCCCTTTTTTAAATAGCTGAATAATAGTAGTTTCTAAGGAATCATTGGTTCTTTTATAGGCTGGTAATGTTTGTTGGGAAAATTCTCCATTTCTATCTCTAGGAATCACCAAATTTAATTCTCCATATTCTGTTTTAAATGAACGTGAGTAATTCCCATTGCGGGAATTACCTGAATTAAATCCAGCTCTATCATACTTTTCGTAGTCAAGAAACGCTGTTAATTCAGCCTGTAATAATGAGTTGATAGCGAGTTCTAAATGACGACGAAATAAATCATCTAAATCACCTTTATTAATTAGTGTTTCCATTATTTCTGTAGTAAAATGAGTCATGAGAAAGTCCTCCTATAAAATTTCTGTGTCGTAACTTTAATTTTACAGAATGGACTTTCTCTTTTTCTACCCTAAATTTCTATTTACACAAAATATTTTACCCTATCGTCTTTATTTGAAAAGCATATTTCATACTTATCTTCTAAAACTTTTAATTCATTATAAACCATAATGATATCATCGTCTTTTGGGCAGCTTTGTTCTTTTGTTACCTCCCGAATTGATAAATCTACTTTAGATTGTAACAGGTGATTGACTAAAAATATTATATGTAATAAAATACCTTGCTTTACTTCAAAAGATATTCTTATTCCTAAAACATCAATAATACTCTGGATTAAAACTGTAACTTCCTGCTGTAGTTCAGCAATATTACTAATATATTTGAGTTCCTTTTCGATCGATGAGGCTACATGATTTTCCTTAGCAACTATTCTTCTAAATGAATCGATGTGATTATCATTTAATATATCATAAGCTGAAAAAAATGGTATGTTGTTGTACATTACCTTAACTGTCCCAACAACAGCTAGTATGTTATTTTCTTTAGATAAACCTGCTAAGGATGTTAAAAAGTTTCTTTTATTAAAAAATTGTAATTGAATAATTTTGATGCTTTTATCCTGTAACATACCTTGTAATTTATCATTTAATACATTGGCAACCCCTTCTCCTGTAAAACAAGCTACGACAATTACATCATTGTAAGTACCACTGATACTAGCATCAATTACTTCTTCAAACTGACGTTGTATTATTGTTTCAAAAGAAATCTTCAAACTCTTATAAATATCATTTAAACCCTTACCATTACTTGCCATTCTTACAGCCTCCAGCACAACCATCGTAGATGTAAAAGAGACAGTTTTAATTTGTATGTTAGTCTCTCTTGTCAGCATAACTCCTATTCGCTCTAAAGATCCCATATCAGTCAAAATAAGTAATCCTTTACTTAATGAATTCTTTTTTTCTTGTACATACTGTTTAATCTGCTCGTATATTTGGGTTGGTTCCATTGATAGTGGCATATTAAAAGCAACACCATCACTAACTCCTAATAGCTCTTGAACTGCTTCTAACATACTAGTTGCAGTGGACTTACCATGCATTAGTAATAGAATATTTACTTTGTCTTGATGAATAACTGAATTCTCGCTCAAATTTGTTGTTAAAAACATGGTCATAAATCCTATTTCATCAAATGGTATATCAATATCAAATTTTTTTTCAATCATACTTGATAATTCAATTGCTAACTGAAATTCTCTTAAATATTTTTTTCTTATCTCATTTAAATTAGGATGATTTATCGTTTGATTCTTATTTATTCTTTCCACGGTACTCTGTAAATGTAGTGCAAATGTAAACTTAGCTTTATCATTAAATATTCTCCCCAATTTTTCTTCTGCAATTAAATAAACTTCTTCTGCAATCTCCCAACACTCTGCTTGCACCAAATTTTGATGAATATCATTTCGAGAGAGTTCATCTACGTATACATCAAAATACTGATTAAGATTTTTTTTAATTAAATGCTCTAAGTCAATCGGCTGATTGCCATCTAGATTCTGACTAGTCACCTCATCATCAATTGTATTGTAGACATCCATATCTTTAGTGACATCTTGACGCCAGACAACTGTCGCTTGGCCAGGATAGTATATGACCTCTTCGTCAAAATGTTCCATAGTGGCATTAAATTTTTCGGGTAATTCCTTAATATGTAGTAAACCTTTTTGAATAGTTAGTGGCAAATCTGATACGCCAATACTTAAATGCTTAGCATCAGTTGTTCGGTAATGTAGAAAGGACTTAGCACAAACTGATTTTAAATCACGTTTCATTTGGCCTATATTACCAGTGGTTTTATATAAAATAAAAGCTAAAATTGCTTCTCTTTCAATATGGATTGGTGTACTGAGTCTATTTGCTTCTTGAGATAAAAATAAAGAGATAATGTCATAACGCTCTTCTAGTGTACGCTCTTGGAGAGAAGGTAGAGTGATGAACATTGGAATTCGTCTTTTAAACGTATCTAGAAATAATTCCTCCTTTTCAGTTGTCGCACCAATAATTTGCACGGTAGCTTGATATGTATCTTTATTTTCACCAAGAGGGCGATACGTGCCTTTGTCAATAAATGTGAATAACATCTCTTGACCTTCTGGTGGCAAGCGGTGAATTTCATCTAAAAACAAAACACCACCATCTGCCTTAGCGATTAATCCTAATTTATCCTCATCAGCCCCTGTAAAAGCCCCTTGCTTCACACCAAATATATGTCCAAATAATAGTTGAGGATTTTGGGCATAGTCAGCACAATTAAATGATACAAATGGAGCATCTGGTGTAAGACTATCAGATGATAATCCAAACTCATACATACACTCCGCAAACATCGATTTCCCTGTACCAGATTCACCAAAAATGAGAGCATGCAGACCATTAGGTGGGTATAGCATAGCTGCTTTTCCTTGTTTTATGGAAACTACTAATGATTCATTTTTCCCAACTAAAGAATCAAATGTCACCAAATCTTCCTGTGTTACTTGCTTTTTATCTACAGAATAAAGAACAGGGCGCCCATCTGTACGATTGACGACCCCATCTTTGTATAATTCTGTTAGATAACGACTCACATTGCTTCTATCTATCCCTAATTGTTCTGATATATAGGTAGCATCGACTAAACTATCAGATATCTTAATCAAATTTAGTACTTGTTGTTTTCGACTCGTCATCTCCTCACTCCTCACATTATGACTTCCATTTTGCCCCTTTATTTTTTTGTTTCTTCACTCTATTTTTCTTTTTGATTTTTTTTGGAGGTTCTGTATTAGATTTACGAGCTGGTTTTTGCATAGCTTTTTTTACTTTTGGTACAAATACTTCTTTGATTTCTTCTTTTTCTTCTTCGATAACATCTGGTTTTTCTTCCAATAACTTTCCATGACTGGCAAATAATTCTACACCAACAACATCTAGTTCTTTGTATTCCTTATTAATAAAACGGCGATCTGTATCGTTAATTAAACTAATCACAGTACCTGGTTTACCCATACGTCCCACACGTCCTGCACGATGAATGTAACCTGATGTGTCACGAGCTAAGTCATATTGTACAACATATTCTAAATTTGAAAAATCAAGACCTCTTGCACCTAAGTCTGTCGTCAACAACAAAGGTGTGTGTCCATTTTCAAAATCATGAATCGCACGTTTTCGTTCAACTTGATGCTGATCTGAAGCCAGTGTTTGGTGATCAATACCTAAAAATTCTAGCCTATCTGAAACAGTACCTAACTCTCCTAATTGGTTAAAGAAAACTAACCCTTTAAATCCTTCAACATGAGCTAATCGACGTAGCACTTCTGTTCTTTTTCTATTAGGTGTGATAATAAATCCATGAGTTATCAAACCTTTTGATGTGTCTTCATTTGTCACATCAATGACAGTTGGTTCTTGCCTAAATAATGTATCTAACTCTGGTAAGATTCGCTCACCTGTTGCTGAGACGGCTACAATTTGCGTATCAGCCATCACACTTTTAATAATACCTTTTGTCGCATTAAAATCTGTGTCTGCGACTAAATCATCTACCTCATCTAAAACTAGCGTTTGAATTAGATGACTTTTAATTTTCTTCACCTTAATCAACTCTAACACACGTCCCGGTGTACCAATGATTATTTCTGGCCGTTTTTTCAAGCGGTCTAGTTGTCTTTTAACATTTGCCCCGCCCAGAACAATTTGAACATTTAAATCAAGCGGCTTCGCCCATTCACGTGTTACCTCTGCCACTTGACTGGCTAATTCTTGTGAAGGTAAAATCACTAAGACTTGATTACCCTCACCCTTAATCACTCGTTGTAATAAGGGTAAGATAAAGGCTAATGTTTTCCCAGATCCTGTTGGAGAAATCCCTAAAACACTCTCTCCTTCTGTGATTAAAGGATATAGAGATGTTTGAATTATAGATGGATCTTTAAATTTCTTCTCTTCCCATTTCTCTTGCCACTCTTTTGGATATAATTCAACTATACTCATATTTAACCCCTAATTTCTTTTTTATCAGCATCAAAGACAATTCCAGAATCTTTTCTCATTTTATTCATCAATTCATGAACATCTCTTGATAATTGAATCCAGTCTTGATACTGTTTATTTTTTTCTACATTCATTGGATTTTTTATCACTTCAGCAAAAGCTAAAGCTTCTTCATACATATCAACTTCACTAACATCTGTACCAAAATTGATTTCTTGAATATCTCCGTTATCGCGTTTCTTTTGTACAATCTTACCAATACTATTTATGGCATCTAAACAAAGTGTGCTATCACTTAAATAAATTTCAGATGGCAGATAACTTTCAGTATGTTTACCAGTATTCATTGTCACATCAAAACCTGGATAACGTAAAATCATCGTCCCAATAACATCCACACCATTTGGTAATTGGTTGTTAAAATAAAAGGCCTCTTCTGGCATGCCAAACCAGCCCACAGCTGCATAAACTAAGTAAACACCTAAATCCATTATAGCCCCACCTGAAAATTTCGGTGAAAAGATATTAGGTTCTTCACCTCTTAAAACAGCATCATAGCGTGATGAATATTTTCTAAAAGAAAGATTAGCACCTAATATGTCATCTCTATTTTTCAAAAATGAAGCAACTCTTTGGAAATTTTCTTCATGGATATGTCTAGCAGCTTCAAAGAAAAAGACTTCTTTTTCTTCTGATAACTCGATTAAATCATCTAATTCCTCAACTGTTGATACTGCTGGTTTTTCCACTATCACATTTTTTCCAGCAGACATTAATTGTCTTGCCTGTTCATAATGTAAACTGTTTGGTGAAGCGATATAAACCACATCTAAGTCTGCCATAGCACATAATTCTGATAAGTCTGTCATTAAAGCAATATTCTCTTGGTTTTCATATTTACTCGCAAATTTCTCAGCTTTTCCTAGTTGTCTTGAATACACTGCTCTTAATTCATATTGACCAGTAGCAAGAGCTGCATTAACAAATGAATGCGTAATCCAGCTTGTCCCAATAATTCCTAATTTTAACATGTTTATCAACCTTTCTTTTATCTAAATGGTTTCTCTTCAATTATTGTCACTGTACTAGGAGTCACATGGCAATTATAAATTGTCACAAAAAGATTATCTTGTTTTTGTCCAAGAGCAATCACACTAGCCAGTTCTGGTTGTATCTCCTCGTTAATCTGTCCGTATTTAATAGTTTCAAACTGAGCGATAAAAATGACACCTACTTTAAAACCTTCTTTACTTGCTTGAAGTAACCCCTCCACATGTTTTAATCCTCTAAGTGTCGGAGCATCTGGGAAATAGCCAATCTCATCATGCTCTAAGGTCATCCCTTTCACTTCTACCAATATTTTCTCATCTCTATCTGTTTCGATAAAAAAATCGAACCTAGACTCACCATATGTGTACTCCGGCTGGATATTTATGACGTTTCCCTTTATTTGAGACAAAGTAATCACGCCGTCACGTAACCCTTGTAACACTAATTTATTTGGTAGTTGACTATCAATATTAAACCAAGCACCTTGTTTATTGACTGCAACTAAATCATAATGAGTCTTTCTGTGACTAAAGGGCTGGTGATTGACAGCTACTAACACACCAGGAATCAATAATTCTTGACAACGACCTGTGTTTTTCACATGAACACGAATCACTTCTCCGTCATTCTTCTCACACGAGGCAATAAAACGATTTGGTCTTTCTAAAAAGGTGACTAATTGGATCGATTCATAAGTTTTCATCACGATAGACTCACCCCCTCATCTCTATTTAAAATTATATCATTTTTATCAGGTAGATGGTATGTTTATACCATTTATCTATAAAAGAAGAGACTGACTTTTCTAGTCAGTCCCTGTCTTTGATTTTGTATCATCTTAAAGAGATAATTTACTCCTTACTTAACCTACGTGCTAGTAAGCAACCTAGACTAATTATGACAACTAAAAGATATTCAGAAGAATTTAAACAATCAATGATTTCTCTTATCATATTGACTCCTCTAAGTCCTTTTATTCTCCTGCTTGACTACGCTTTTTACGCTTTGTCTTACTCTTAAACTCTTTTAATTCATCTTCTACAGAGTCTAATCGGCGCTGCATGACTTCTGTTAATCGTTGATTTTCTTCTAAGTAATTAACTAATTCTGCCTCTTCAGATGTTTCAAGTTCCACATCAGTATCATCATATTCTTTAATAGAAAAATCAAAGTGTTGTTGGTTTTTCAGCTCATTAACTAAAATAGTTAAATTTTCAATTTCTGCTTGGTAATCTTTCATTAATTTCTGATTACCTTGTAATGCTTCTCTTAATACCATAACTTCCTCATTTGCCAAAGCTAGTTCTTTAACAGCTAATTCTGTTTCAATCATTTGCTTAGCATCTACTACTTCGATTAACTCTTTTTGAGTATCTATTTGCTTGGTTAGATCTTCATTTTCTAATTTTAAAGACTGTGTATACCTTGTCATTTGCTCTAGAGCTTTATCTGTTTTTTTCTTAATGACCATTAATTGATTAATGTACTCAGATTGTTCTGAGATAATTTCTCTTAGTCGCTCATTTTCATCTTCTGGGTTTTCTTCCTCAACGACTATTAATTTTTCTTCGATTTTGACATCTTGTTTTTTTAATTTTGGATAGCTTTTCTTTTCTTTCTTTTTCGAACGAGTTTTCTTTGGCACTACTTTAGTGATGATTTCTTCTTCTACGTACTCATCGTCATAACTGTCATCCTCATAGTCATAGTCGTAATCATCATCGTCTTCATATTCATATTCGTATGCATACTCATACTCATACTCATATTTTTCTCCTTCTTTACGGTTGAAAAAATTAAATTTTGATAGCCCCATACCATAACACCTTCCTATTTCTAAATATTTGTCATACCAATTCAGTAGTTCTGACCTGTTCTTGATATGAATCATTTCTACATGAAAACCATATAGAAAATATTCTAACTCTATTCTATCGTGTTCTGATTGTTTATTCCACTTCATTAAGTAAATAAGTTGAGAAAAATAATGTTTTTTCTTCGAACCAGTTAAGCTAATCTTTAACGAAACGGCTATTTTCACTAATATGACTTGGCGGACATATAAAAGCAGGTCATAAAAATAACAATATCAATCAATGATATTGGTCCTTTTATCATGGGGAATATCACCATTAGCCTTGAACAGCATCATACATCGCAAACATAGGTAACATAATAGCTGCGACAATATTGACATCTTGTTCTGTTTTCATTGTATGATTATTTTTTTTATGACGTTTTTTCTTTTTAACATCAGCTTCCTCTTCTTCCGTGATAATAGTAGAAGATTGAATAGATAAAATATCAAAAGTTGGATTATCAAAAGGGACTTGAATGCTCTCTCCTAACTCCATAAAAATATGTGCCTTCATTTTTTTAGGATGATTCTCTATTTTAATTAGAACCTGTTGGACTAACAAAATTATTCATGTTTCCTCCTTAAATGTATCTAGCTCAAAGCTAGTAGTAACTGATTTAATTGACCTGATAAAAAGAAATATGTCATTAGTCCGCCAATGGCTAAAAAAGGGCCAAAAGGAATCTTTTTCCCTTTCTTGACTGCAAGTCCTGAAAAAATTGCATAAAACAGACCAATAAATGAAGCTAATACTAAAGTAGCTATAGCGCCTGCTGCACCTACAAATACACCAATAACAGCTAATAGCTTAATATCACCACCACCCATACCATCTTCACTAAAGTAGCCAAGTAAAAACATCACACCAAAACCAACGACAAAACCAAGTAATGGGTTAAACCACCAATTAACTGTTTGAGAAACAATAAAACGTTCAATTAACCCTGTAATTAAAAAGGGTAATAACACAATATTAGGTATTTTATGCTCTTCCATGTCACTAACCGTGATTGTTAGTAACAAGTAATAAAACGTCAGTCCAACAATCGCTTCTTTTGAAAAAGCTAGTAAGAAACATGTACTCATCATTGCAAGACCTGAAATAATTTCTAATACAACGTATTTAACTGGAATTTTCGCCTGACATTTAGAGCATTTTCCTCTTAAGGTAACCCATGATACAACAGGTATTAACTCATAAAATTTCAACTCATGTTGACAATGGTTACAATGTGACCTTGGTGTGACAATTGACTCTTTTCTGGCTGTTCTAGATCCAACTAAAATAAAGAAAGATCCTAAACAAGCACCTAATACAAATAATAAACCGTAAATTAATACGTAATCCCATGTGGATATAGTCATTTTTCTCCTCGTTTCTTATAGCTAACAAGATTAGGATTCGACAAGTTTTTCAGTGGAATCTGTCAAATCCTAATCAACATGTCTTTGTGTTTTGATTTTAAGTTTTAATTAGTTACTTAATTCTGTTGTTTCACTACCTACACCATCTTTAAATAATTGGCCTCTTGTTAAGCCACCAGCTTGGTTTTCAGTAATAGTTTGTTCTATATTTTTCTTTTTACCAGCTTGTAAAACTTCAGCAGGTAAGCTAACAGAAATAATATCTCTTTCATCTTTGTTAAATTTAATTTCAGCTTTTTTATCTGTGAAAGTAATAGCTTTAATTGATCCTTCTTCTTCAAATTTAGATAATGGTGTGTCCTCTACATTTAAACCTTCTGTAGTATCAATATCATAAAGATTAGCTGACGCTAACATTTGTTGAACGTTTGATACTTGGGCATCTTCACGTGTTCTTTGGATAACTCTTGAGATAGATACGACAGCGATACCTGCGATAATTGCCATAATAACTACAACTGCTAATAATTCGACTAATGTTAAACCTTCTTCGTCTTTCATCACTTGTTTAAACTTGTTCATGTCTGTCATTCTCCTCTTTTTTTGGTCCTTTAAATACTCAATCGGCTCTTTTGAAAAAAACAAATCGTTTTAAAAACATATAATTTGTGAACAACGTTATAAAGCAATCTAACTCCTTCAAAACAGACTATTGTTTGGTATCAAAAGGTTATAGTATACAGAAATGAAACGTCTTCCTCCAACACTTATAACTAGGCCTAGTTAATAAACATTTCCGTAACACATAGTAGTATATTATAAAAAAAAATATTAATAAAGATTTTTTTAATCGATTTATTTATTTCCGTCTGTTATGTTTTTAGTTTGCCATATTTTTCACGATGTCACACTTAATAGCGACATCTCTAGCTTGTTATTTTTATTAAGAAAAGCTTAAGAAAAACATATTCTTAAGCTTTTCTTAATGGTTATTTAATATTTACATCTTCTTATTTTTTTCAAAAAAATTATAACTTTAAATAAAAAAAGAGAATTTTTTCATAATCTCATTTTTTAATAAATATACCTTAAATCAAATTAATAAGTTACTTTAAAGTGTTCTTTAGTCGTTAGTTTTTAAGTCTTATACTCTATACTTATTTTTTCTGTGATATCATTACTACAGCCTATTAAACGACTGGTCTTCCTAGAGTATTTAGGTATTGTTTCTATACAAGTTTTCTCAATTATGATAGAATAGTACTAATGTAGGAGAACACAACTCCAAAACAAGACGGTGAAAAGATAGACATTCGTGGAATACAACTAGATTCCATGTCGACTTAAGAAAATTTTTTTCAGTCGACCATCTTATTGTAAGGTGCATGGGCACCTAAGTTTGTTGTGTTTACAAATAAAATAACCAAAAACTATTATTGAAATAGATATATAAAGGAGAATGTATATGATTTATAAAGTATATTATCAAGAGGACAAAAAACTAAGCCCACAAAGGGAAAAAACAAAATCTCTTTACATCGAATCTGATTCTGATGTGACAGCAAGACGAGTTATTGATGAAAACACAAATTACAATATCGAGCTTATTCAACCCCTAGAAGGTAATCACCTAGATTACGAAAAAGAAAATGCTGATTTTAAACTTGTGGAGTTTAATTAATGATGAAACCTCAAATAAAAAATAACGAAACTGGTGTTTTCGGTATTGGAGGACTAGGGGAAATCGGTAAAAATACTTACGGGGTTCAATTTCAAGATGAAATCATCTTAATTGATGCTGGGATTAAGTTTCCAGAAGACGACCTATTAGGTATCGATTATGTCATTCCAGATTACCAATATATTATAAAAAACATCAAAAAAGTAAAAGCACTTGTTATCACTCATGGTCATGAGGATCATATTGGTGGGATTCCGTTTTTACTACGCCAAGCTAATATTCCAATTTACGCCGGGCCTCTTGCTTTGGCTTTAATTCGTAATAAGCTTGATGAACATGGTCTACTTCGTGATGCTGAACTACATGAAATTAATGAAGATTCCGTTATTAAATTTCGTAAAACATCTGTCAGCTTCTTTAGAACAACTCATAGTATTCCTGAGGCCAATGGTGTCGTCGTTAAAACGCCATCAGGTAACATTGTTTATTCAGGAGATTTCAAGTTTGACTTTACACCAGTAGGTAAACCAGCTGACTTACATAAAATGGCAAAACTTGGTGAAGAAGGTGTCTTGTGTTTACTATCTGATAGCACTAATGCAGAAGTCACAGAATTTACTAAATCAGAAAAAGTCATTGGTGAGTCCATTTTAAAAATCATTGAAAAAGTAGAGGGACGTGTCATATTTGCAACATTTGCCTCAAATATTTTTAGATTACAACAAACAGCTGAAGCTGCTGTTAAAACTGGACGAAAAATTGCTGTTTTTGGTCGTAGCATGGAAAATGCAATTGTCAACGGCCGTGAATTAGGACACATTAATGTTCCTGATGATACGTTTATTGATGCTCGTGAGATTAATCAATACCCTGCTAATGAAGTGATGATTTTATGTACCGGCTCTCAAGGTGAACCAATGGCTGCTCTAAGCCGCATTTCTAATGGTACTCACCGCCAAATCTCAATTCAACCTGATGATACGGTTATTTTCTCTAGCTCACCAATTCCTGGTAACACAGCAAGTGTGAATCGTTTGATTAACTTATTATCTGAAGCAGGTGCTAATGTGATTCATGGTAAAGTTAATAACATCCATACATCTGGTCATGGTGGACAACAAGAACAAATGCTACTACTACGCTTATTACAACCAAAATACTTCGTACCAGTTCACGGAGAGTATCGTATGCTTAATGTACATGCAAAATCAGCACAAGCAACTGGTATTCCTAAAGAAAATTGCTTTATTTTAGAAAACGGAGACGTCTTAGCACTAACCGCTGATTCAGCTAGAATTGCTGGTCACTTTAATGCTGATGATATTTATGTTGATGGTAGTGGTATTGGTGATATTGGTAATATCGTCTTAAAGGATCGCCGCATATTATCAGAAGATGGATTGGTTTTAGCTGTGGTTACAGTTGATTACACAACACAAACTATTGTTGCTGGTCCAGATATTTTATCTCGCGGGTTTATCTATATGCGTGAGTCTGGGGAATTAATTCAAAAAACACAAAAATTATTATTTAATGCTATTCGCAAAGGTTTAAAAGAACCTCATTGTGATGAAATGTTATTAAGTGAGATTATTGTAAACACCGTTCAGCCATTTTTAGTAGAACAAACTGAACGTCACCCAATGATTTTACCAATGGTACTTGAAACAAAATAGAAAATAAAACGGGGTAGGCCTTTTGAGCCTACCCTGTTTTATTTTGATTTTTTACTATGATAACATATGAAAAAAGGAATCGCTGAATTTCAGCGATTCCTTTTGATTATCGATTTAAATTAAGCTTTTGTTACGTTAGCAGCTTGAGGTCCACGATCTGTTTCTTCGATTTCGAATTCTACAGGTTGGCCTTCTTCTAATGTTTTAAATCCGTCACCATCAATAGCTGAGAAGTGTACGAATACATCATTTCCATCTTCTTGTTCGATAAATCCAAATCCTTTTTCTGCGTTAAACCATTTTACTTTTCCTTGAGCCATTGTTATATCCTCCTCGTGCCTAAGCACATGATAATTTTTGTAATACTTGCCTTCAGTCGATAGAGGGTATTATATACAACATCTATTGAGTTTCAAAACAACATTACAGAATAAGTATAGCGCAAGTTTACCATAAGTGCAAGTGCAAACCCTTTCTATTCCTTAAAGTAAGGATTCTTCTTTAAAGCTAACGTACGTGTTTTCCCCAATAACTAAATGATCTAAGACATCAATGCCCATCAATTTCCCACAATCCACCATCCGCTTTGTAAATTCTAAATCTTGAGGAGAAGGAGTGGGATCTCCTGATGGGTGATTATGAACTAAAATAATCCGAAAGGCAGAAAGTCTCACAGCTAAATGAAATATCTCTCTTGGATGAGCAATAGATTGACTTAGTGTTCCAATAAAGATTGTCTCTTTTCGGATGATTTGATACTTTACATCTAAGTAAAGCACAACAAAATGTTCCTGAGTCATCCCTCTCATCTCTTCAATTAATTGATGGCCTAAGCTCAGACTAGAACTAATATTTCCAAACTTTTTTTGTGAAATCCCTGCTAATCGTTTGCCTAATTCTACAGTGGCTTTTAATTGAATTGCTTTAGCTTCACCAATCCCCTTAATATTCACTAATTCCTCTACATGTGCATTTTTTAAACCATATAGTCCGTCACATTCTTCTAAAACTTGTTGAGATAGCTCTAAGACAGGCATAGATTTATAGCCAGATTGTAAGATAATTGCTAATAACTCTTCGTTTGATAAAGAATCTGCCCCTAAATTTACTAGGCGCTCTCTTGGTTTATAATGATCTATTAATAATAACTCCTGAGATGTATTTTTCACAAAAAAACCTCCTTCTACGCTATAAATATACGCAACAGGAAGTTTATTTATTTAAACTGATTTCACAAAATCTAACACACTAAATAAATCTGGACAAACACTAAAAGCTTTTTCTTCTACTTCAGCATCAGGAGCAATCAAATCTGGTACCATAATAACAGGCACACCAGCACAGTAGGACGCTCTAATACCATTTAGAGAATCTTCAAGCATCACTGTCTCATCTTTTTTCGTCCCTAACATCTCAACTGCTTTTTCAACAATTTCAGGATTAGGTTTAGCATGTTCTACATCATCCCCACTGACAATCCCTTTAAATAAATGAGTCATATTAGCTTTTTCTAAAAGTAAGTCAATTGCCACACGCTTATTACTAGAACAAATAACACAAGGAATATCATGGTCATTTAAATAAGTTAATAATTCCATAATACCTGGTTTCAAAGGTGCTCCTTGCTCATTAAATTCTTTCCAAATAGCCTCACGACTATCTTCGAAAAAGGCATCAATATCTTCTTGACCCACATGTTTAAAATCTTTTAAATATTTTTGATAAACGGCTGCTTCACCTAATCCGACTTCTGATAAGTAATAATCAGCATCATAACCTGTCATATTATATTTTTTTGATGTTTCAATATTTTGTCTAGAATAAACTGACTCTGTATCAAATACTAACCCATCCATATCAAAAATAACGCCACTTACTTTTTTCAAATTCTTATCCTCCTAATAATGTTTGTCTCACTTGAGAAATAAAATAAAGGGAGCCTGTCATTAAAACCAAGTCATCACCTTCAACCTCAGATAACACAGCAATAAGTGCTTGTTCCCAGTGATTATAAGATTTTATCCCTATTGCTTCGTAATCTGTTTGCTTCATTGCTTTTGGAAAATCAAATGTTATCACTTTAAGATTCACCTGTTTAACTTCTTCAAGTTTTTGCAGCATCCCTAGAACATTTTTTGTCCCTAGAGCACCAAAGATAATATGAACTCTTTTATCTTTAAATTCTGTTTTTAAATTATCTACTAATACATCAATAGCAGCTTCATTATGGGCTCCGTCAAGAACAATTAAAGGCTCATCAGATACCTTCTCCATTCGACCTGGCCAACTTGCTTTAGATAAACCTATTTGATAATCCCTATTTCTTACTGGTAAATAAAGCATTTGACTTAATAAAGTAAATACTTCAATAGCTACACTCGCATTATCTATTTGATGTTTACCTTGGAGCGGAATATGAATCTCTTTCAAACTTAACTCTTGAGATTTGTACTCAAATACTTCTCCCCAACTTATAGGAACAGAACGTTTTCGGCCTACAAAATCAACACCTAGACGTTTAATAACAGAGTGTTTCTCACTAGCTATACTAGCTATTTCAAAAAAAGCCTCATCACTGACTTTTCCAACTACAACTGGGACATGAGATTTAATGATTCCAGCTTTTTGATAAGCGATTTCTTTGATAGTATGACCTAATATATCCATGTGATCCATTCCAATTGTTGTGATGACAGAAATAAGGGGTATTATCACATTTGTTGCATCATATAGACCACCTAGACCAACCTCAACTAGTACAATATCTACTTCTTTTTGTTTAAAATATAATAGCATCATAGCCGTTAATATTTCAAATTCAACTGTATTAAATAATACCTCATCTCGATCCATCTCTTCGACAATCGGAATCACCTGTTTAGCTAAAGCAACTAAATCCTCATCTGGTATCTCTTTACCATTGATTGCAATACGCTCATTAAATGATTCAATGTAAGGTGAGGTAAAGGTTCCAACTTTTAACCCTTGCTCTTCAAGTAAGCAACGTAAAAAAGTCGTTGTCGAACCTTTTCCATTTGTTCCTGCAATATGAACCATTTTAAGTGACGTCTGGGGGTTACCAAGTCTATTTAGTAACTCTTCTACCCGAATCAACCCTGGTCTGATACCAAATTTTAATCTGTCATGTATCCAAGCCACTACGTCCTCATACTCATAAGTCAATCTGCTCACCTACTTAAATACTTTTTAATGATGCAATACGCTCTGTAACTAAGGCTTGTTTTTCCAAGTAGTCTTTTTCTTTCATTCGTTCTGCTTCGACTACTTTTTCAGGAGCACTAGAGACAAATTTTTCATTACTTAGTTTTTTCTGAACTCGCTCTACTTCTTGAGTCCATTTAGTTAATTCTTTTTCTAAACGATTAATCTCTTCTTCAATATTAATCAAATCAGCTAGTGGTAAATAAATCTCAGCTCCAGTAATTACAGCACTCATAGCTAAATCAGGCACATCAATTGTATCTGCAATCTCTAAGACTTCAGGGTTACAAAAACGCTCAATATAGTTTGTATTAGCCAGTAAAAAGTCTTTTACAGAATCTTTTGATGTTTTGATTAACAGTGTAATCTCTTTAGACATTGGGGCATTTACCTCAGCACGAGCATTACGAACTGATCTAATCAATTCTTTTAAAACTTCCATACCTTCTGCTGCCTCAATATCTGTCAGCTCTGGATTAACAGTTGGATAAGAGGCAACGACAATTGACTCACCAGAATGAGGGATTTTCTCCCAAATCTCTTCTGTAACAAATGGCATGATTGGGTGTAGTAAGCGTAAAATATTATCTAGTGTATAAACTAAGACACTTCTTGTCATTTGTTTTTGGACTTCATCGTCACTAAATAAGACGTCCTTACTCATCTCAATATACCAATCACAAAAATCATCCCAGATAAAGTTATATAAATAACGACCAGCCTCACCAAACTCAAAACGGTCAAAGAAATACGTCACACGCTCAATCGTTTCATTTAATCGTGTTAAAATCCATTTATCAGGAACTGTTTGATGTCCATCTAAGTTTACCTCGTCAATAGTCATCCCTTCGACGTTCATTAAAACAAAACGTGAAGCATTCCAAATTTTGTTAATAAAGTTCCAAGAGGCATCCATTTTTTCATAACTAAAACGCATATCTTGACCAGGTGTAGACCCGTTTGATAAGAACCAACGTAGGGCATCAGCACCGTATTGCTCAATGACATCCATTGGGTCAATTCCATTACCTAAAGATTTACTCATCTTACGTCCATCTTCAGCACGAATTAAGCCATGAATTAAGACATTATCAAAAGGTTTTTCTCCAGTAAATTCTAAACTTTGGAAAATCATACGACTTACCCAAAAGAAAATAATATCATAACCTGTGACTAAAGTATTTGTTGGGAAATAACGTTTAAAGTCTTCTGAATCAAGATCTGGCCAACCCATAGTAGAAAATGGCCATAGAGCTGAGCTGAACCATGTATCTAAGACGTCTTCATCTTGTATCCAGTTTTCAGTATCTACTGGAGACTCAGTGCCCACATACATCTCACCTGTTTCTTTATGGTACCAAGCAGGAATCTGGTGACCCCACCATAGCTGACGAGAGATAACCCAGTCGTGTACATTTTCCATCCATGTTAAGAACGTTTGATTAAAGCGTGGTGGGTAAAAATTAACAGCATTGTCAGTTTCTTGATTTTTAATTGCTGTTTCTGCTAATTTTTCCATACGAACAAACCACTGTGTTGAAAGACGTGGTTCAATAACGACACCAGTTCGTTCTGAGTGACCAACGCTATGTGTCATTTTTTCAATTGTTTTTAATAAACCTAACTCATCCATCTCTTTTACTAATTCTTTACGAGCTATAAAGCGGTCCATACCTTCATATTTACCAGCTAACTGATTCATAATGGCTTCATCAGTCATCACGTTAATACGAGGTAGGTCATGACGATTACCAACCTCAAAGTCATTAGGATCATGGGCTGGGGTAATTTTTACGACACCTGTTCCAAAATCCATCTCCACATACTCATCAGCAATAATGGGAATTTCACGATTTACAATTGGTAACATCACTGTCTTACCAATTAAATCTTGATAACGCTCATCATTAGGATGAACAGCAACTGCCGTATCTCCAAGCATCGTCTCAGGACGAGTCGTTGCAATTTCTAAATTACCACTACCATCAGCTAATGGATAGTACATATGATAAAAAGCACCTTCAACATCTTTATGAATCACTTCAATATCAGACAAAGCTGTTTTTGCTTGAGGATCCCAATTAATAATATATTCTCCGCGGTAAATTAAATCTTTTTCATATAGACCTACAAAGACTTTTTTAACAGCCTCTGACAGGCCATCATCTAGTGTGAAACGTTCACGAGAATAATCAAGTGATAACCCTAATTTTCCCCACTGCTCACGAATATGTCCTGCATACTCTTCTTTCCACTCTTTTGTTGTGTCGATAAATTTCTCACGGCCTAAGTCATATCTACTAATACCTTCTCCGCGTAATTTTTCCTCAACTTTAGCTTGAGTTGCAATACCGGCATGATCCATACCAGGAAGCCATAGCGTATCATAGCCTTGCATTCTTTTTTGACGAATAATCATGTCCTGTAAGGTTGTATCCCAAGCATGACCTAAATGTAGTTTTCCTGTCACGTTTGGTGGTGGGATAACAACTGAATATGGTTCAGCCTCTAAATTACCACTTGGTTTAAACAAGTCTCGTTCTAACCACTTGTCGTATCTACCTTGCTCTACTTCTTTTGAATCAAATTTTGGTGCTAAATTATTGCTTGTTTCACTCATTACTTTGCCTTCCCTTCCTAACTAAAAAAATAAAAAAAAACGCCCTAAAGTATGTCTACTTTAGGACGATATAATCGTGGTACCACCTATATTCATAGGTAAAAAAACCTATCTCAATTGTGAGATAACGGTCACAAATCCGTCACTGCTCCAAAGCAACCTTCATACTCTTCAAAGGAAAATGTTTCAGCCTAGCATTTTCTCTCTGAGTCTTTTCCAAGTATTACTCCTCTTTTTCCTAGCAGTTGATGTATGACTATATTCTACAATGCTTTTGTTATCGCGTCAAACCTAGATTAATTCTTTTGCAGCTTTAAGTGCTACTCCGTAATTTGGCTCACTTGATACTTCTGGAACAATTTCCATATAGTTAATCACACCATCTTGATCAACGACAATAATCGTTCTAGCTAAACGATTAATTTCCGGAATAAGTAAACCATAAGCCTCACCAAATTTACCATCTTCATCACGTAACATTGTCATGTCGACACCTTTAGCTGAACACCAATTAGCTAGCTCTTCTTTTGTGTTATTTGAAACTGTTACAAAATTAATATCTGTAACATCTGCTGCTTCGTGATTAAAACGTGTTGTTTGTAGGGCACAAATACCTGTATCAATATCTGGAACAACACTAATAATAACTGGTTTCCCTTTTAAACCACTAAGTGTTACAACCTCATCAGATAAATCTAACATATTAAAATCCGGTGCTTTTTCGCCAATTTTTGGTTGTGTTCCTTTTAACTCAACTTCTTGACCTTTTAATGTAACGTTCATACTGACACTTCCTTCTTTATAAGTTACTTACTAGTATAAAGAATATATCTGAAATACACAAAAGAGATGCCTATCTATTACAGTGATTCTAAATCAGCATGATTATAATTTTCATCATAATAAATAAGTGTTAATAACTCTGTCGTTAGATCAATGTATTGGACTTGAACATTATTAGGAACTTTGACACGTTTTGGGGCAAAATTTAAAACTGCCGTTACACCAGAAGACACTAATTCATCAATAACTTTTTGAGCCTTACTACTAGGTACTGTCATAATGGCTGTTGTGATGGCCTCTTTTTCTATCACAACCTTCATATCTTCCATTTGTTGAATAACAATACCATTAACTTTTTCTCCAATTAATTCTGGATCAGTATCAAAAGCTGCTACAATATTTAAATTATTATTTCGTCTAAAATTATTTGTGACAAGTGCCTTACCCAAATTACCTACACCAACTAAAGCAATTCTTTTTTCAATATCAGTGCTTAAAATCTCACTAAAAACTTCGATTAAATAAGGCACATCATAACCATATCCACTACGCCCAAGTTCGCCAAAATGGGAAAAATCTCGCCTAATTGTTGCTGATGGGATTTGAATCATTTTACTAAATTCACTTGATTTTATTCTTGTTACACCTGCATCTTCTAAAGTTTTCAAATATCTAAAGTACAATGGAATACGCTTGGCTGTTGCTTTTGGAATCATTTTAGTCTTCTCTACCATACCACAAGACGCCCCCTAAAAATTGTGATTTCATTCACATTTAGTTTAGCATTTATTCAATTCTATTTCAATTGCTGTGTGAAAAAACACCCCTTAAATAATAAGCATCATTCGCACTTTTATTTAAGGGGTGTTTTATTAGTTAAAATAACTCTGCCATGTCTGTGGTTTCTTGATTTAAGAATTTATCACCAGATTTAACTTCTTCTATAACAAACCCAGCTAAAGATCGTTGAATCAATCCTTCAACATCTAAACGTGCTTCAAATTCTTCAACTTTATCTAATTTGGGTTTTGTTTTTGGCTCAGGTGGAGCAAAAATTGTACAGCAATCTTCAAAAGGTTGAACTGCTAATTCAAAAGTATCAATTTTTTCAGCTAATTCAATAATTTCTGATTTATCCATAGTAATCACAGGCCTAATGACAGGTGTTGTCGTCACAGCATTGATTGCTAACATACTATGCATTGTTTGTGATGCTACTTGACCAAGAGATTCACCGTTAACAATAGCTAAACCTTCACGTTGTTCTCTAATAGCATCTGTCAAACGCATCATAAACCTTCTTGTCACCGTCATCCAGTAACCTTGTGGAATGGATTGTTTAATCTCTTCTTGAATTTCAGTGAAAGGTACGGTGATAAATTTGATACCACCAACATAAGGAGTTAACCTGACAGCTAAATCTTTAGCCTTGTTTAGTGATTGTTCACTTGTGTATGGCGGGCTATAAAAATGTACTGCTTCAATTTCCATACCACGCTTCATTGCTAAATACCCTGCAACAGGTGAATCAATCCCACCTGACAACATAAGCATACCCTTACCACTTGATCCAACAGGCAAACCTCCAGCACCTAAAACTGTTTCACAAGATAAGTATGCTGCTTCATTACGAACCTCTACATCAACTCTAATATCAGGTTGAACCATTTTAATTTCAATACCTTCAACTCCCTTATAAATAGCAGAGCCTACTTCACGGTTTAACTCATTACTATCCCAAACAAATTGTTTGTCAGACCGTCTACTTTGAACTTTAAATGATTGACCTGGAGTAAACATATCTTTTACCATTTCAGTAGCTGTTTGACAAATAATCTCTGGATCCTTCTCAACTTTTACAACAGGAGAAAAACTTTGGATACCAAAAATTGGTATCAGTCTTTCCATCACTGCTTGATCATCTGTACCATTTAAAGTTAAATGCATACGATCACGGTCACTATTAATTTTGACATCTGGAAAAGAGTACAAACTTTTCTTTATGTTATGAGCTAGCTGACTAATAAATAACTTTCTATTACGCCCTTTTGTTGACAATTCACCGTAGCGAATCATGATTTCTGTCGCTTTCATTGCTTACTCCTTTTTATGAATGTATTTTTGAAAATTTTTGATATAGCTGATTGAAAATAATTAAGAACTGCTCAACTTCTGCCATAGTGTTCTTATCACTTAGACTCACTCTAACGGCAGTTTCAGCTAGTTTGGGAGCAACTCCCATTGCTTTTAGTGTACTATGTGAACTCTTTTGTTTACTTGAACAAGCACTTGTTGTTGAGAGGTAAATGTCTTTTTCCTCAAAAGCATGAACAAGTACTTCACCACGTAAATTTTTGATTCCAAATGTCAAAATATGAGGGGCAGATATATTTTTATTTAAAGAAGAAAAAATAGTCACATTTTCAAATTGAGATAAACCCTCTGCTAAGGCCTCTCTTAATTTTTGAATTTTATTATTTTTAAAATCAGCATCCTCATTAGCCAGACGAAGAGCTTTAGCACTAGCTACAATTCCTGGTAAGTTTTCTGTCCCGCTACGTTTGTTTTTTTCTTGCCCACCGCCATTTAATAAGGCCGCCAGCTTATTTCCTTTTTTCCAATAAATAAACCCAACACCTCTTGGACCTTGAAATTTATGAGCCGAAAATGTTGCAAAATCAACGCGAGTTGTCAACCATTCACTAACATCAACCTTTGTGATAGATTGTACAGCATCCACATGATAATGAATACTAGGATAATCTTCAAGAAGTTCACTGATGGCTTTAACCGGCTCTTTGATACCAACTTCACTATTAACGACTACAGTTGATACTAAAATCGTATCATCTCTAATAAGTAACTTTAAGGACTCTACATCAATCAAGCCTTCACTTGTAACTGGTGCTACAGATATATCAAAACCTAAGCTTTCTAATTGTTTAGCTGTTTCACTAACAGAAGGATGTTCTACGCTTGAGATGATCATATGTTTACCAAACATTCTTTTTTCAATCGCTGTCCCTTTTAAAATCCAATTGTTACCTTCCGTCCCACCACTTGTAAAATAAATTTCGTCTGAAGAAACAGCTAGAGTGTCTGAAATCTGTTTTCTAGCTTTTTCAAGTAACGTACTACCTTGTTGTCCAAGTCTGTGTAAACTAGATGGATTACCTATAAATCGTTGACTCATTTTTACATACGTATCCAATGCCTGTGGGCTAATCGGAGTTGTTGCACTATTATCAAAATATATCATATCGTCACTCTTTTCTAAAAATTCACTATTTATTATAACGTGCTAGGCAGTAATCAGCAACTTGTTTCAAAAAAGAGAGTAGGTACAGTTTTATTGGCTCTATAATTTATAGGACTGATGAATCATTTTTGATTCATCAGCCCTATTTTAGTTTATTTAAGTAGAAAAACATGTCGTCTATCTAGTAAAATTAAAGTACCAACCAAAATCTTAAATAGAAAGGACGACATGTCATGACTAATCATATCAAAAAATGTTGCGAATTAAAGATGAAGATTTAAATTTAACTTGTGTTGAAGAAGGAAAATACAAAGGTGTGAACACATTAATTATCACTGATACCTACTCACCTAAGCTTACGACCTGTAAGTATTGTCAGTCTCATGCGAACGATGCAGATGAAAAGAAAACCATTGTAAAAAATGGGAAAAAAGAAGTGACAATTCGTTTGGAATCATATCAAAACATTCCAACTATTTTAAAGCTAAAAAAAACAACGATATTTTTGTAAAAACTGCCACCAACATTGGACAACTCAATGTTCTATCGTTGAAGAAAATTGCTTCATTAGCCGATTCATGACTTTCAAAATATTGGAATTATTAACCTAAAAAATATCCATGACTGTTATCGCTAAAATATGTCATGTGTCACTTACGACTGTTATAAGAGTTCTTAAGTCCGTTGAGAAATATTTACCTGAAACACTTAAGCCGCGCTCTTTTCCAAAAGTTCTAATGGTTGATGAATTCAGATCTCATGCCACCTATGAAGATAAAATGAGTTTTATTTGTGCCAATGGTGAAACCGGTGAACTGGTTGATGTTCCTCCTAGTCGTAGACTTGATAAACTAATGAATTACTTCAATCGTTCTCCCAAGGAGAAACGAGAATAGGTAAAATTTCTAGTGACAGATATGAATGCGGCTTATTTTCAGTTAACTAAAAAAATCTTTCCTTGTGCAGCTTTAATCATTGATAGGTTTCATATCGTTAAACACTTAAACCAAGCTTTTAATGACTTTAGAGTCAGGGAAATGAAAGAATTAGTAAAGAATTATCAGCGTTCTGAAGCCAATAAGCTAAAAGTAAATTGGAAATACCTATTAAAGAATCAAATGACTGTTTCTAGTTCAGAATATAAAAATTGGAGAAGCTTTCCTTCACCTAAGTTTCCTCCTCTAACAGAATCAATGATGATTGATCGTTTTTTATCATTTTCTACAGACTTAAAAGAAGCCTATGGCGTGTTTCAATTATTAACCTATCACTTTAGAAATAAAGATTCAGACTCATTTTTTGATTTATTAAAGAACTTACCGACTACCTTAGATCTACTATTTAAACAGAAGATTGAAAATCTGATTAATTATGAAGAAGGGATTCGTAATGCTTAACGTATAAGTATTCTAACGGAAAAATAGAAGCTAAAAATACTCATATTAAGACATTAAAAAGAGTATCTTATGACTTCAAATCTTTTAGTAATATGAGGATAAGAATTTTTATGATAAACGGCCTTGTCACAATCTTGTCACAATTGAATAACTAAAAAAGATGATGAATTTGAGAAAATTCTCAAATCCATCATCTTCAATATTTGTCTCATCAGTCCGATTTGACAAAGAGCTCAAAAAAATAGTAAACCTAAAAAGGCTTACTATTTTTTAAATCATCAATCACTTTCTTTTATAAAGCTTAATTGATTTCTTCTTTATTATTAAAATAATATTTTCTAATACGTTCAGATGCACCTGGTTCAATTTTATTAATAGCACCAGAGATAACATCTAGAGCATCTTGGTATTGATGCTCTCTTGAGAATAAACTCAAGCTACGATCAATAGCTTGCTTAATTTCTGGATGAGAAAAACGGAAGCGGTTTGCATATTGAATCATTTGTTCAGTTAAAGCAGCACTATCAATTAAGTCATCCGTTTTTTCACGTAATGTCTTAATATCTTCCTCACAAAGTGATTCCAGGCGTGCAATATGATTCATATCTATTCTTATTTTATTAAGCTCTTGGCTTAGTTCTTCAATTCTCTCACCAGTTACAAAGAAAAATTCTAAATAACTGCTTGGTATTCCAGGTAAGCGTTGCTTTTCAACATAACGTTTTAACATACGCAATTCTAATTCATAGTCATCAACTTTCTTAATAGCTTCACGCTCTCTTGGAGCAAAGTCCTTAACAGCATGACCTATCTCGATTTGCCCTTGTTCGATATCTTTCAACCGGGCTAGACTCTCGCGGTAAAAGGCAGCTATTTGTGAATAAATAGCAGCTTTATTAGTGATTTTCTCTTCTGTTTCCTTAAAATCTTTTTCCATCTCTTCAATTTGAGCTTGGAAGCCTCGAACACGACCTAATTCATTGTTATTTAAAATATAACTTTGAGACACATGATCCAATTCAATCATTAATAAATGATTGTTTTTATTAACATGCTCTAAGAAGCTCACTAACCTTACTTTTTGCTCGTTTACATAAGTTCTAGATGAAATTTCTTTTTCCATAATGTCATATAAATGATCAATCTCTTTTGAAATTTCAACATTTAATTTAGCAACATTTTCAACTTCTAACTTCTCTAAGTTTTTAAGAGTTGATTGAACTTTTTCTTCTAGCTTTTCAACATTAGTTTCAACGATGTCACTCTCAAAAACATAGTGGTCTTTTTTAAGTGACTCGTAACCTTCTTTAATTTCCTTTAATTGTTTAGGGAATACATTGTGTAATGTATCAAACAACGGAGGGATTTCAACAATCGTTTTTTGGATTTCATATGTTTTCTTCTCAGCATTTTCCAGTACGCTACGAGCTTCCATCGGGTCACCCGCCGTATTTAATGCAACAAATTGTGTAAATTCACGCTCGATATTTTGAATTTGTTTTTCAAGTTCTCCGTAAGCACTTCCGTATTTTTCAGGTGTTGCAGTTACAGATTTTTCAATGATTTCAAAAGAATCTAAGGCTTTTTGAACAGCTTCAGAGTTACGTTCTTCACTCTCTCTTAAATCTTTTAGTCCTTGGCGAATCTCTTGAACTTCTTTTTCCATCTCAGTTAACGTCACATTGGCATTTTCCAATGCTTCTTTAACTTTCATAAAACGGAAGGTTTCATTTAAACTTTCAATTTCAAAAATAAGGCTTTCTAACTCGGCAAAAGATATAGTAGATATGTCAATCCACTTTTGGTTCCATTCTCTGAAAGTATTTTGGCTTTGCCCTACTAAATGCATCTTTTTAACGTCATCTACCTCTTCTAAAACAGGTAAATCAAACAATGCAGTCTTGCGTTTTTCAAGCTCCTCCAGTTGTTCTTGATTTTTACGACGCATGAAATATGCCACTAAGTAAGCGGCTATTACAATGATAATAATTATCAGTAATATCCATAGCCAGGCTGTTGTATTCATTAAATTTCCTCCATATAATGTTTGTGACCACTACCCTTTCACTCACCAGAAAAAAAGATTTTAATATCTCTCTCATGGAGATTTATGAAAATCTATTAACACGCTATTGATCTGTATATTAGAAAATTTACATCTATGAAGTATTATAGCACACTCACAAAGTTGTATCACTAATTTATTCTGTAAAATCAGATTTTTTCATGACCTTATCACTTATTTTCAATTTTTTTAATATTTTAATTTGTATTAAATATAAAAACACTAACTATAATTAGTCTTTACAAATAACCATAGCTAGTGTTGATATTTAAATTTAAAATGATGGCACAGCAGTATTACCATGCTCTTTTTCAAGATAGTCTTTAACTTCTTGACTAGTCATAGCTTTTTTTAAAGCTTGAATTTTTTCAGAGTTCTCATTATCTTGTCTAGCAACTAAACTAATAGCAAAACGAGTATCAATTTTATTTTCTAAAAACAAAGCATCATCTGGTGTCAAGCCAACTTTAGCAATATAAGCTGGGTAATTATAAACTAAGGCTACCTTTTTTTCATTATACGCCTCTGCTAAGTTCAATAGGTCAACTTGGAGAAATTCAATATTTTTTGGATTTTCTTTAATATCTTTAATGGTACCATTAAATCCAACCCCATCATTTAACGTGATCAGTCCTTGCTCATCTAACATAGCTAAAGCACGACCTTCATTTGACACATCATTTGGAATAGCTACTGTCATGCCATCAGGTAACTCTTCAATGGTTTTATAATCTTTTGAATAATAGCCTACTTTAGCATCATAAACCGGCTGAATAGCCACTAAATCAGCACCTTTTTCTTCATTAAATTTTTCCATATAAGGTTTATGTTGTGCAAAATTAGCATCAACTTCTTTACTTTTTAACATTTCATTATATTGGATATTATCATTTACTGATACAATTTCAATATCCCAGCCATCTTTTTTTGCAGCATCTTTAGCTGCTAACACAACATCTGTCATAGGTGGTGCTTGAGTAGCCACTTTAATAACTTTATCCTCTTTAGTATGACTAGCAGTTGCTTCTTTGTTTGCTGCTTCATTATTTGAGCAAGCTGCTAAGCTTACGACTAAACCTATTAAAGCTAAACATTTCAAACCTTTCTTCATCATCTATCCATCCTTTTATCTATTTTTTTTGCTATAAATGATCCTATAAACTGGATCAAACCAACGATTAAAATCATAATCGTAACAGCTGTATACATCACTGCTGTTTCATAACGCTGATACCCATATCGAATCGCAAAATCACCAATTCCTCCTCCACCAACTACTCCCATAACTGTCGAGTAGGAGACAAGGCTTATTAACATTGACGTTAAACTTAGAACTAATCCACTTCTAGCTTCTAACCATAAAAAGTGATAAACAAACTGCCAAGAACTCACACCTAAACAATCTGCTAACTCTAACACACCTACTGGTATATCTAGTAAAACTTGCTCTACTAACCTAGCATATATGGCAATAGATACAACGCTTAGGGAGACAGAAGCAGCAATAGGACCAAATCCAGTCCCAACTAACCACCTTGTCATAGGGATTAAAGCTACCACTAATAACAAAAAAGGAAATGAGCGGATAACATTAACATAACTATTTAGGATAATGTAACTGACAGATAATGATTTTTTTTGATTCATCTGGCTTAAAAAAAGCTGTGTCCCAATTAAAAGTCCAAGCCCCCCACCAATCCCCATAGCGATGGATACCATCAGAAGTGTTTGCTTTAAAGACATCACTAGTTCAGGAAAATAATAACTAATACTCTCATAATGACTCATGTTACTCATGTTTCTAATCTCCTAATGGCTTTTTCTTTATACGTCTCAGTTAGTGTATCTAGACTTGACTGGTTTACTTGAATATCAGCTACCAGATTCCCCTTATCTAACACTAAACATCTCTCACATAAATATTTCACACTATCTAACTCATGACTGATAAAACAAATAGTTGGTTGATAATCTTGATGAACTTCTTTTATTAGTTCTAAAATTAAATGAGTTGTGTGATCATCCAAAGCACTTGTCGCCTCGTCTAGTAGTATTAACTTAGGTTTGTTTACTAAAGCCCTAGCAACTGCCACACGTTGTTTTTGACCACCACTCAATTGGGATGGGTATTTTTCTTGATACTCTAGTAGACCTACTTTATCTAACCATCTACAAGCCTTTGTTTTATCCTTATCTCCTAATAATTTAAGAGGTAAGAAAATATTTTCTAAAACAGTTAAATTATTTAATAAGTGATAATCTTGAAAAATCATGCCAATGTCATGTTTTACTTTTCTTATTTGATTTTTTGGTAATGTCGAGACCTCTTTATCTGCCATTATGATGTTGCCCTGATCAGGAACTTCAGTTAGATTGAGTAACTTAAGTAACGTTGATTTACCAGAACCACTTTGTCCAACAATACCCACTAGTTGTCCAGAGGGGATTTCAACTGAGATATCATTTAATAAAAATGATTCATAATACTTACTGACATGTTCTAGTTTTATCATGATTATCCCCTATTTTGATTGTTTTTTTTCACATATGTGTTATTTTTTTATTTATTGTCGACAGGCATAATAGTAGCCCCTAGCTACCTAAATAGCAATGCAATCAAAAAAAGTAAGAGAAACAGTCACAACTGATTCCCTTACTTTTTGTGAAAAATCTTTATTTAACAGTATTTAACAACTTTTTATCTCTTTGAAATAGAAACAATTTTGTTTTTTATTTTATTTTTTGACCAATTAAATGCTGTTTAGCTAACATGTAATAAATACCATCCTCATCATTACTACCTGCTACCTCATCTGCTAATACCTTGACTTGCTCAGGAGAGTTCCCCATCGCAATACCTAAACCAACACCTCTTAGCATCTCTACGTCATTAAAGTTATCTCCAAAAGCCATGGTTTCAGATAATTCAATACCAAAATACTCAACCATTTTTTCAATGCCTTTTAGTTTAGACCCACCTTTTGGAATAATATCTACAGAAAAAGGATTAGACCTTGTAATCGTACAAGTTGGAAATTCTTTTTCAAGAGTTGCTTGCTCTTCTAGCGGACTTTTCATCACCACTTGATAAATAGGTTGATCAAAAATCGGTAAATCTATAAATAAATCAGCACTTGGATATAAATTAGCACCTTTGTCAGCAATTTTAAACATGGTTGATTTTGATACCACATGAGTTAAGGCATTTATCCACTTTTTTTGCCCAATTTTCATAGATTCACTACCATAAAACGTTTTTCTTCCACCAAAAATCATCTGTTTGTCTTCTAAATCACCATATATAGCCAAATCTTTTACTGTATCAGTTGGAAAAGGATTTTGATAAATTCCTTTATCGTGTGAAAAAACTAATTGACCATTAAATAACACATAACCATCTAAATCTAATTCACCAACTAAACTATCAATACTCATTGGTCCTCTACCTGAGGCGATGAAACATTTGATACCATTTTTTCTTAAGTCTTTGATTCCCTGAATAGTTAGTGGTGATAATGTCCCTTTACTTGTTAATAACGTCCCATCAATATCAAAAAAAACTGCTTTAATCATCCTACTCCCTCTTTCTAAAATAATGTTGTTTGACTCGGATTTAATCCTATATAATCAATATTTAGCATCTCTTTAAATAATAAAGCATTTGGTGCAGCATCTCCTGCTGAATTATTATTAAAAATAACAACTTTATTTTTCCCTGGTAAATCAGATACCTCTTGAGCTAACTGGCTTAATTCAGCTGAGTTATAACAATATAAGTTTCTTTTCTTACGCCAATCTAAATCTTCTGTTGTCCAGTGTGCTTTTTGTCTACCATGTAATCTAACATAAACTAAAGACTCACTAGTCACTTCTTTTAAAAAAGGAACAGAATGAATTGGCACTTGGGGCTCATCTACAATAACCAAAGATAAATGATGATCCCTCATAAACTGTAACATCTTGTCTTGAAAGTCTGCTTGATACCAACTATCACTTCTAAGTTCAATGGCTAAGGGTAAGCCGAGAAAACGTTGGCGTAACCTTCTTAAATAATCAACATTTTCTTTTGTACAAGTAAAATAACTAGAGAATTGACATAAAATAGCTTCTAAACGATTAGTGTCAACTAAGGGTGAGATAAACTCAAAAAAAGCCTGATCCATATCTTCTTCACTTTGATAATAATCTTCCCAATTAGCATGTTTGGTCATGGCTTTAAATGCTTTAACGATAAATTTAAATTCGCTAGGTGTCTCTTGAACCCATTTTTTGCTCACTGATTTGGGCTTTATCCCGTAAAACGATGTATTCATCTCCACCACAGGAAAAACAGATGCGTACTCACCTAGTGTTAATTTATTTTTATTTAGTAATGATCCATGCTCGTTAAACGACGTTAATCCTATTTTTATCACAATAACCCTCTCTTTTACTTATTACTTTATAATAAAAAAGTGCTAGGTTACTAAATCACCTGACACTTTTTTGATGCGAAAAAAGGGATTCGAACCCTCACAGAGAATACTCTCCACAAGGCCCTCAACCTTGCGCGTCTGCCAGTTCCGCCATTTTCGCTTCTCTAATAAATAGTTTAACATAAATTGCTCAATCTATCTCGTTTGCTACCTGTAAGCTAGTTTACCACCACAACGACACCGATATCTTTCTAAATTCATCCGTTTCTGACGATAAAAAGTATGATGACAATCTAAGCATTCTATCTGATACTTTTTTTTATCCTTAGTTAAAGGAGGTGTAAAACGCGATCCACCTGTTTTAGCAAGTAATTCTTTGAACGCTCTATCCTTGTGTTGAAATCCTTTATCTTCTAAATGTAAATGATAGTGACATAATTCATGCTTTATAATACTAATTAGAACTGCTTCATCATAAACAGCTAATATTTTAGGATTAAAATCTAACTGGTGAGTAGATAAATGATACCTCCCACCAGTTGTTTTTAATCGCTTATTAAAGGTTGCAAGATGCAAAAAGGGTTTATGAAAATAATTCAAAGAAATGTTTTCGACTAGATGTTGTAATTCCTCATTTGTCACACTCACACCCTCCTAAATTATTTGTTTTTTGGTTCAATCATAGATAGTGAAATACGTTGTTTTGAAACATCAACATCAATAATCCAAACATGAACCACATCTCCAACAGCTACTGCATCTGTTGGGTGTTTGATGTAGGATTCACTTAATCTTGAAATATGAACTAAACCATCTTGTTTTACCCCAATATCAACAAATGCCCCAAAATCAACAACATTACGTACCGTACCATCCAATTCCATTCCAGGAACTAAATCTTTCAAGTTCATAATATCTTTTCTTAAGATAGGAGCATCTAACTCATCACGCATATCTCTACCTGGCTGTCTTAGAGCATCTAAGATATCTGTTAGGGTTTCTGAGCCAACGTCTAGAGTCTTACTCATCTCCTCAATAGAAACATGTGCTAGATGCTGATTAACCTCTTCTGTACCTAGTGCATCTAAAGAAAAGTTTAATTCTTTAGCCAAAGCTTTCACTAAAGGATAACTTTCTGGATGAATCCCTGTATTATCTAACATGTTTTTAGCATCAGGAATACGTAAGAAGCCCACTGCCTGCTCATAAGCTTTTGGTCCTAAGCGAGGCACTTTTTTAAGTTCTGAACGACTATTAAACACACCATTTTCTTCACGATAAATCACGACATTTTTAGCAGTCGTTTTATTAAGTCCTGCCACATGTTGAAGTAGCTGAGCACTAGCTGTATTGACATTAACACCTACTTGGTTAACTACCATCTCAACTACAAAATCTAGTTGCTCACTTAAACGTTTTTGTGCTACATCGTGTTGATATTGACCCACACCGACTGCTTTTGGATCAATTTTTACTAATTCAGCTAAAGGATCTTGTAATCTACGACCAATACTAACAGCACTTCGCTCTTCAACTTGTAAACTAGGAAACTCATCCCGAGCTATGTCACTAGCAGAATAGACAGATGCACCTGCTTCACTCACTATGACATAAAAAACTTCTTGCCCTATCTCTTTTAATGTTTCAGCAACAAAAGATTCAGACTCACGACTAGCTGTCCCATTACCAATAGCTATCATTTCAACTTGATACTCTTTAATTAATTTAATTAATTCTTCTTTAGCTTCTAGCTGCTTTGTAGCATTAGCTGGTTTATGTGGATAGATTACTTGTACTGCTAGTAACTTACCTGTTTCATCTACTACTGCTAATTTACAACCAGTTCGATAAGCTGGATCAAAACCTAGTACAATTTTTCCTTTTAAAGGCGGTTGTAACAATAAATTTTTCAAGTTCTCACCAAATATTGAAATAGCTTGTTCATCAGCTATTTCTGTTAAGTCATTACGAATATCACGCTCAACTGAAGGACCTATAAAACGTTTGTAGCTATCCTCATATGCTTGACGGATAATCGGTGTTGCAATACTTGCCTCACTCTTAATAACATGGCGCTCAAAGTATTGATTCACTCGGTTTTGATCAAATTCTATAGAGATTTTTAAGATACCTTCTTTTTCACCACGATTAGCAGCTAAAACTCTATGAGATGCCATTTTGTAAACTGGCTCACTAAAATCATAATACATAGAAAATATTTGTTTCTCATCTAGAGATTTATCTTTTTCAACTGCTCTAAAAATACCTGTTTTCTTCATCATATTTCTTAGCCATTCACGGTAACTTGGTTCATCACTAATCATCTCTGCGATTATTTCATGAGCACCTGCTAGTACATCTTCAGTTGAATGAACTTCTTTTGTCACATCAATGTATTCACTAGCTACCAGGTCAATATCTCCTGATTCTGGAAAAGTTAGTAACCAGTTGGCAAAGGGTTCTAGGCCACTTTCTTTTGCAATCGTCGCTTTAGTACGGCGTTTTTGCTTAAACGGGCGATATAAATCTTCCACTCGTTGCATTTTTTTAGCACTATTGATCTCTTTTTCTAACTCAGTTGTTAATTTCCCTTGTTCATCGATTAAACGAATCACTTCTTCTTTTCGCTTAACTAATCCTTTGATATAAGCATGACGTTCTTCTATTTCTCTAATCTGAACTTCATCCAAGCTACCTGTTTGCTCCTTACGGTAACGAGCAATAAAGGGGACTGTATTACCTTCAGCTAATAACTCTAAAACGGCGTGGATGTACTTAGGCTTAATACTATCCAGTTCTTTTTCTAGAATATGATTGACTTGTTTATCTTGGCTCATTAATTATTCGTCTCCTAATTTAAAAATACTGTTTTTTATTTGATGAAGCTTTTAAATAATATGTTTCTAAATAAACAGAAAGGGCACTATAAGCCTTTAATCTTAATTTAGCATCTTTTGGAAGTTGGACATATTTTTTGGAAAAAATTGGATGTTTGACAACACCTTGTAACTCATCCAAGAAATTATTTACATCAGAAATATATGGCTCACACCAATCTAAAAATACCACGTTAGTCTTATCCTTATGGACAGCCCTAACTTGTTGCCAGCGATATTCTAAAAACTTAAGTTCTGTATGACTTTGTTTGTATGACGTGATTTCCAGTTTCACATCAACACTTTCTGCTACATCTGAAGCTTTGAATAACCCTTCAATATCTGCCTCATCTTCTTTTTGATGATTGTATCCTGAGCTAAATAGTTCAGTCTGTTCTACTTGCATGACATAAGGGTCTTTTTCATAATACAAATCATCATCATCATAGGCAGGCTCTCTTGTTTCTTCTTCCTGTTGATACATATGAGAAATAAGGTGTTGGGCATCAAGCATTTCTTTTGCTTCAATCATTCCTGATATCTCTTTTTCTTCTTCTTTTGATTCTGTATCTGTTTTTGACATATTATACTCTAAAATATCAATAATAAATGCTTGTAAATCTTTTAATTCTTGATTTAGCTCGTCCATCTCTTGTGTTAAATCATTCATCTCTTCTTGATACAATTGACTATCTTTATTCAAACGCTTATTGTCTGTCTGCAACTGAGAAAAAGCCATTTTAAACTGGTTTACTTGCATCTGATAATGTTCTTGGCTTACTTGAAGTTTTTCTTCCAGTAATACAATCTGATTTTTAGCTGCCACTAACTCTTCTTGTTGCTCCACATAATTTTGTGCCTGACTAGAGTACTCCCCGACCATTTCTTTTGACTGGGAACGCTCATTTTCTAGCGTTTCTCGTAACGTTGTATAGTCTTTTTGGAGTTGAGCCATCTGCTCTTGTAACACGGCTTGTCTATCTGTTATATCTTTATTTTTATTGGTGATTCTCTCATCATGATACTCTTTCATCTGCTCAATATTTTGAGTTAGACGCTCATTCGTTTGAGATAGCTGTTCAATAGTCACCTCGTACTCATTAACTTGTTGGGTCAAATCTAAATTCTCCTGTTGATTAATAGCTAGAGCTTGTTCTAGCTCTTTTACCTTTTTATGATTATCAGGATGGCTTTGAAATTCTTTTAATCGATCACTAAGTTGACGATTTGCCCGGTCTAGTTGCTGATTTAACAAGTCTCTATATTCTAATCTCTTCTTAAAATATCGTGCTTGTTTTCGACGTTTATTTTTCTCACTTTCTACCTTTGTTTCAAAATGAGTAATAATTTTTTGAGCTTCTTTTACACTTTCTTTATACTCATCAAGCTCAACGCTATCTTTAGTCATTTGTTTTAGTCGCTCATAAAGTTCACTGTTTTCATTTTCTAAAGCAAAAAGCTGATCACTAATTTTAATATGTTCAGTGGAATTATTCTCAGTAGACCTCTCTAACATAACGTTTTGTTTTAATACTCGGTTTTCTAGCTCAATAATAGTATCTTGTTGCTCTTTTACTTGTTGACGTAATAACTCCATCATATGTTGGTCATCATTAGAAACTACTTGCTCTTCTACCTCTGTCAGTACTTTAGCTTGAGTAGGTACATTCTGATTAATACCAAGAGTACTCTCCCCAACCATATATTTAATGGTATCAAACAACATCTCCATCTCCATACTCGTTAATAACTCTTTTATTGAAAAAGTCACACATAAAACTGGATAATCTTTATCTGATAATGTATCAAAAGCTAAAATAATCTGGTAATCAGGTAAGTAGTGATTCCAATTACTTAAAAATAATTGATTATACCGATAGAAATTCTCCTTTGATTCCTTAGTAAAAGTCAATTCAAGTTGATTTAGTAAGGTGGGTATTTCCTGATTATTTTCTATGTACAACTGACTACTTTTATCTGGTTCGATTCTCTCTTTTTTAAATAAACGAATGTCTATTAATGTAAATTCATGATCCACTTTGATCACTTCCCTCCTTCTTATCACCATAAAAGGCTGACCTAAAAGTCAACCTTTTCATTTATTTACAAACTTTTTGTCATCAGGGTATCACACTTAAATAAATGGACTACCTATTCCTTTATTTTTTAAGCTGTTTAATTTTGTTGTGAAAAATTCAATTGAAGTCCTGGTTTATCTAAAGCAATCTCAGTCATATCATAAGTCAATCTTTCAATTAAAACAAATAAAGGACGCGCTAATTCATTTACCTCATCAGGTGTTAGATCTTCAATTTTTTCAATTTTACGACCAACAATTTGTACAAATTGAGCCACATCTCCTGAAATTTTAAAAACATCCATAGCAATATTAAACTCTACTCTTAGACCTAAGACAGAGTTGTTTTGTGCATCAATGTCCATCTCTTCTGTTATCTCAAAAGGATTTAGACTAACGTTAATTGCTGTTTCTTCTTTATGGTCTTTTGCCAGTGCATCGTAATGAAAATTCTGTACAAATTCTTTTTGTCTCAATAGTTCCATATTATTCTCTCCTAAATCATATACTCATATTTATCATTTCTAACTACCATTTTACACGATAAACGCTTAAAATGAAAAGTTTAATTTACATTTCTCTAAGTATTTATCTATTCTTTTGCTTGTTGCCAAACGTTGCCCAATTCAGGAGTAAAGGTCACTCCGTTTTCAATGGCATTAAAAACAAACGTTTTAGCATCAGCCACTGCCTTTTCTATTGGTAACTGATTGACTAGATTAGCACAAATGGCAGAAGCAAATGTACATCCTGCCCCGTTGATATAGCCATTGTTAATGATGGGATTGTCATATTGAACAAACATGTGGCCATCATATAAAATGTCTCTGGCAATTTGTTTGTCCAGTCGCTCTCCGCCCTTTATAACGACATAAGTCACACCCGTTTCAAAAATAATTTTAGCTGCCTCTTTCATCTCATCAGTCGTTTTAATAGATGATATGCCACTAAGTAGTTCTGCTTCCCTTAAATTAGGTGTTGTGACAGTCGATTTAGGTAACAACACTTTTTTAAAAAAAGGAACAATTTCCTTATTTCCTGTGTATTGACTTTCTTTTAACGCTAAAACAGGATCTAATACTACTGGTCTATCTTGAGTAGACAAATACTCTGATATTAATTCGGCCGTTTCTAAATTAGCTAGCATACCTACTTTGATACCATCTAGCTTTTGTTTTTTGATAAAGTCTAATTCTTTAATGAGTACCTCTTTTTTTAAATCATATACCGTCACACCGTCTACCAGCTGATCAATAGTCACCATACAAGTTAATAATTGTTTTGCTTGTAAACCATACTCATAGAAGGTTCTTAAATCAGCTTGTAAGCCACCACCACTAAGAGTATCTGATCCTGAAATCGCTAGAATCTTCTTCATCACTCTACCACCTAACTTACTTTAGTGCCCCTACTCTTGATGGAGGCCAAATAATGAGAGTCGCTACGCCTTCAATATCTTTAGCCTTAACTAGACCACTAAAACGGCTATCGACATCGTTTTCTCTGTCATCACTTAAAACCAAATAGTAGCCTTCTGGAATGACTTCTATTATCTCACCATCATTAGAGAAGTCTGTCATATTAAATGATTTCGTATAATTTTTTGACATGTTTTTTTTATCTAACTTAAAATCTAAATAATTACTTTTCAAATAAGGCTCTTCATACACCAAGCCATTAATGTATAATGTATCATTCTCCATCTCTAGAGTGTCCCCAGGAATGCCAATGATTCTTGACCAATAACTTTTGCCTTCATCATTCACTTTAACCACACTAAAGCGGTTCATATCTTTTTGATGATATAACACCTTCTCACCTACTTGAAGCGTGTGTCCCATCTCTTTAGTTTCTACAGTAGTCAAATCAAATATAAAAGAATAAAACACACCCAAACCAATGATAATTAACAATATTAACCACAGACATATTTTTAAAAATTGACTGAATTTATTTTTTTTACGACGTTTTTCTTGTTTATCAGTTATTTTTTGATGGAACTTATTTTTTTCTTCTAACTCACTAGAAATTTTTTGCTTGTCCAATTCATGGACTAAATGGCGATTAACTTTTTGCTTTTTAACCTGTTTATTTGGTGATTGTGAGATACTTAACTGATCAGATTGTTCACCCTGATTTACCTGTCGCATTTTTCTAGCTTGTGACCGACGTTTTCTGTATTGATTTGATGACGTAGTCTTTTTTTTCTTTTTCACTCATTATCACGACTCATTCTTCTCTTCCTTTTCTACTTCTCTGTAATGCTCCATTTTTTTACTAAAGAGTTCTCCATTTGATGGTGGTGTATAAGTAATAGCATTTGCTCCAGCATCAATCGTCTCTTGAATGGAAGCCTCTGTAGGTCCACCAGTAGCCATAATCGGAAATAATGGATATCGTTTTCTGATTTGTCTGACGATGCTAGCTGTATTTTTCCCACCACTCACATTTAAAATCTGAACGCCAGCATTAATTTTTTCATCTATATCTGTAAATTCACTCGTGATAGTCCCAATAATCGGAATATCCACCATTTGAGAAATATCATAAATTGTCTCTTTAGGTGTCGGGGCATTTACCACTACACCTAAAGAGCCATTTGCCTCAGCAAACATACTCATATTTACCGAACGATTTCCTTGAGTTAATCCTCCACCAACACCAGAAAAAACTGGAACATCAGCTGATTCGATAATCGCTTTTGTAATAGTTGGGTGTGGCGTAAAAGGATACACAGCAATAATCGCATCAGCATCAATGTTTCTAATAATGGCAATATCTGTTGAATAACAAATTGATTTAATTCGCTTACCATATATTTTGATTCCTGAACAATCCCGAATCACACTAGGAACATGAATCATGTCTTTTCTAAGATTTGTGACAATTTCTGGAGCAATTCTTTTTTCTCTATTCATCTTCTCCACCTATACTATCAAATTTTAACTATCATACTGATCTAAATCATATTCTTCAATAATACCAATTAACTTACTAGCATACGTTGGATCTGTTGCATAACCTGAAACTTGGAGGGCTTTTGCTGCTGTTTTATAATCATCAGCTAGTAAGACTCCTTGATAAATATAAGGATCCCAATCTACTCCATTAACAAATAACTGTGTGTGATCCCTAATACAATCTTCCCAACTAGCATATACTTTGAAATTAGCTTGAATCGTAATCCACTTACCATCTTTAAATTCCTTTGTTTCTAATTTAACCGAATCATCATTAGGTGAGAAGGACTTAATTCCAAATAAATTATTGTAAGTTGCGCCTAACTCACTCGTTCCCCAATCCGACTCTAAAATCGCTTGGGCTAAAATAATACTAGGTAAGACACCATGACTATGCTCCATCTCTTTAGCAACAGGAACTAATTCATCAATAAAACTAAGTTGATCATGTGTTTTATTAGGTTCTTTGTATTCAATCACCTTAGTATCACTAAGTCCTGCTAAACTAATGAAAAAAACCACAATAGTTGCCACGAGTAAAAGTCCACCAATAATAAAAACTGGTGGAAACTTCTTTTTACGTCTATTTTTTTTTATTTGTCGTCTTGTCATAATTTACCTACTTCTTTATTTGTTCTACGTATTCTTCCAACACTAAATCATGATCTTTCATATATTCAGCATTTTCTTTACCTACGTAGCGAATATGCCATGGCTCATAATTGATCCCTGTGATTTTTTCCTTACCTTTTTGATAACGAATGACAAAACCATAATGGCAAACATTTTCATCTAACCATTTTCCTGCTTTTGTTTCTCCAAATTCCTCTTCCAACATATTGCCATCATTGTACCAATCTTCTTCCAACACATCCATTGCTAAACCTGTATGATGCTCACTAAGCCCTGGTACTGTTAAATACTCCATCGCTCTTTTTTTTGATTCTTCCTCAGAAAAACCTTGGTCTAAGTAACTTTGAGTATCACGAGCAACAATACTTTCTTGCTCTGCAACGGAGCGGTAAGCAGATATGATCGTTAAGTCAAATCCCGCTTTTTTAGCTGCTTTGTTTAATGCTTCATATGAATCAAATATTCTGGAATCAATCTGCATTCCGTTTGGTAGTTCTTTTAAATCAGTTGGTTCTTCTTTTATTTTATGTTTTTCATTAACAACCAACAACTCCCAATCATCCGCACGTCCTGGATATATTGGTTTTTCACTAGTACTGGTTGTTTCATTATCCCTAGTTTCTGAACTACTTATCATAGCACTTGAATCACTGGTTTGATGACTAACTAATTCTGGTTTTTTTTGAACGTAGAACACAATTGAAAAGGCTATAAAACACAAAATCAACCCAAAAAATAACTTCTTTGCCATAGGTACTACTCGTTCTCCTCACTATTCCCACTTTTATCTGTATATGTATTCACTAAGTTTTCATCTAACCATTCAAGTAAATCCACTTTTGATTCCTCTATTTGTTGTTGGACAACACTTGGCATGAAAAATTCTAAAATATCATCATAACCCCATTCATCATAGGACATAATAATACGTAAATTAATCACTCTTTTTTGAGAAGTAGTTAAAATATCTTCACTACTAAATCGTTGTTCAGCAATTAATTCGACTTTTGCAATACCTGATTTAATCCATGTTGTAGCAATCACAGATTTTAAATGTTTGTATTCCATAACCGCAAAATTTCTCTTTTCTGGAAATACTAAAGTTTGACTAATAATTTTTTGAATTAACATCCATTCATAATCTGAAAATAAACCCTTGATTTTTTGCATTTTATCAGTAGGTAATGGCTTATTACCACTCTTCCAATCAGTCCATTTATCTATTGATAAATCTAATACATCATGACAAAATAATTCTTCACTCACGTATTGATCTTGAATACGATCTAAAATAATATTAACCATTGCAGTATGCATAAGTCTCTTCCTTTCTTTGTCTTTGCTTTTTACTTATATATTCCATTCTACTATTTTCTTCCCCATTTTGCACCTTTTCCTCTCTATATCTAAAAAAAGCTTAAAGAAAAAAACTACTTTTGATTCAATTCAAAAAAGTTAACTTTAATATCTATGAAACTTTGAATCGTTAATAACAATTGATATAATTTAGCTCTGTTTTCAAACTCTACTCGGCTAGTAGGTAAAGGTTTTAGTTCATAAATCTGAAACACATCCAATACTTGTTGTTTCAATCCTAGAGCATCATTTGCTTCAGAATAAGATTTAGAGATATCAATTAACAACTCATTAACAATCATAGCTATGTCTTCTTCCACCCTGATATGTTGAATCAATTGGTACATATCTTCTAACGTATTAAACTGATGTTTTCTCATATTAAAATAATTTAGTAAATAGCTGTCTTGATTTAACAGTTTATTTTCTAAATCTTGTTTTGCTAAAGTTCTACCTTGTTTAATTTCTTGTGATAATTCTTTAAATAAATCATCACATTTTAGTGTCTGATGAGGACTCATTAACAACTCACCTAATTGCTTTAAAAGTAGTTGAATAGTCTCATCTACTTGGACTTTATTTTCCAAGATAGCTGCTTCTTTGTTTGGCATGTATAAATTAGCTACTAAAGCTAAACTTACTCCGATTAATAACAGAAAAAAAGCATTAGCTATTAAATACGGACTCATAGACTGTTCATTTAAAAAATGAGTCATTAACACAGAATTAACCGGAATAGCTTCTGGCATTTGCCATTTAGCTGCTATAGGAATAAATAATAGTAAAAATAAACCAAAAGCTAATGCTGTATAACCTAACAAATGGTAAGTAAACAAAGCAATCAGTGTGGCAACTACAAATGCTACTAATCTACCTATTCCAATTTTAAAAGATGATTTTTTTGTATTTGTAACACTTAATATCGCTACAATGCCGGATGTTGCTGGAAACATTAAGCCAAAATAATTGGCAATGACAATACCTAATGTGGCACTCACAACTGTTTTAAGTGTTCTAAGACCAATTTTCATCATATCCTCCTGAATAATTACTTTACTTCTATTAAAAATCAAAAAAACTTTCTCGTCAAATACTAGCATAAAGCCTAGGTTTCGTTTATCATGGAATAAATAAGGAGGGTAGTGAACTATGAAAAAACAAATTCAACTAGTTATCTGTTTTACCTTGTCCCTAATGACACTAGTTGCTTGTGGTATGACTCAAGAACTTGAACAATCCCTTGATACAACAAAAGAGTTGTCTAAACAATTAACAAATCAATATGACACAATGCAAAGTACTATTTCACTATCTGAAAAAATAATCAAAGCTTATGAAACAGATATTGAACAATTCGCTGGTGATAATATTTTAAAAGAAGAAGACAGTGAATTATTTAAAAATTATTCAAAACGCGTTGATATTCTTGAAGAGATAAACAAGGATAAAAAGAAACTTGGCAGTTATAAAAAAGAACTAGAGCGTATCGTAAATAATCAAGCAGTTGATGTTGATAATGAAGCTCTTACGACCATTAGAGATAGCTTAGATATTATTATTAATAATATTGAAGCCATAAAACCCTTTATGGAATCTAGTCTAAGCCAAGAAAAAGAACTCTATCAAGATCTAAATGAAGAGGCTATTGTTGAGAAGATGCCTCTATTAGAAAGAACAAATGGTTCTATCATTTTACTAGCTGAAGAAACTTGTAGTAATATTTTATACACTAAAGACCTAATTAATAACTTTCAAAAATCTGCACAATCCCCCTCACACAAATAGGAGTTTGATTTATGAATATCGGAAAAACCCATATCGGTCTAAGAACATTTAAAACAGCAATTGCTGTGATGTGTTGCATTATTTTATTTCATATCACTCACCGTGGTTCTCCCATGGTCGCTACCTTATCAGCTGTTTTTGCCCTAAGAGAAGATTTATCCTCAACCATGAGTTTTGGTAAATCTAGAATTCTTGGCAATACACTTGGTGGTGTTAGTGGCCTACTCTACTACGTCATCTTACAATATTTCACTCATGAGAGCCTTGCACAAATTTTTCTTGTCCCTTTTTTTGTTATTTTAACTATTGTTGTTTCGACAAGAATGAATAATCAAAATGGTATCATTGGTGGTGTTGCGACACTATTATTTATTTCTTTTTCTATACCAGATTCTAATTATTTTATCTATGCAATTAATAGAGTAGTTGATACTTTCATCGGTACCTTCATCGCTATTTTTTGGAACTATATCATTAAATCTCCCTTAGAAGATAAGGAAGAGTCTATTGAAGAAAAAGAACAACAAATCTATGATAAAGAGCAAGAAATCAAACAACTTCAAGAAGATATTAATAAAATTAAAAAATCTAGTGATTAAATCTAATTTATTGTACACCCCTAAAGTTAGGCCAAAAAATCTAACTTTAGGGGTGTACTTTTATGACAAAATATGATTATAATTTTAAGCTTAAGGTTGTCTAAGGGTATCATAAAAAGGATGTTAGTTACTCTTTATTGATGAAAAAAGATGAATTAAGTCCAGTTAATTTTCAGCTAAAAATGGCAATGTAAAAACATAAAAAAAGGAGTAGATTTCTCTACTCCAAAAAGATCTAACTTTTAGGGTTCACTACAATTTGACCTTCTCACTAGATTTTTTATTTTACTCTAATCCTTCTCTAACTTCGTCTGGAAACATCTCTTCTACAATTGCAGCACAACGATTACATAAAGTAGGTAAATCTTTATGACTTCCTACATCCTCTTTAATCGCGCGACAACGCTGACATGTCTCTCCTGGTGCAGGCTCAACTAAAACAGCAATATCATCAAACTTAACAGCTGCTTCAGGTATTTCTGTATTTGGTCTTGCTACTTCTAAATCAGATACAATTAAAACTTGGGCAAGATTTGTATTTAATGCTGTTAAAAGCATTCTCATTGGCTCATTAGGGAAAAGTGTGACTTTGGCTTCAAATGATTTACCAATTAACTTATTATCTCTTGCTTCTTCTAAGGCTTTTAATACTTTACTTCTAATTTCCATGAAATTTTCCCAAAGCTCTAGAATTTCTTCTTGATTAGCAAATTCTTGATAGCCTGGCATTTCCGTTAACTGAACATATTTTTCTTCTTCTTGTAAGTGAGACCAAATTTCCTCAGCAGTATGAGGCATAAGTGGTGTCATTAATTTCGTTAGGTTCACTAAAATATCATAGAATACTGTTTGCATAGCACGACGTTCACGGCTCATTCCAGCTTCAATGTAAACGACATCTTTAGCAAAATCTAAATAGAAGGCTGATAAATCATTCGTACAGAAGTTAACAAAGGCACGGTAAACTGTCTGGAATGAGTATTTGTCATAACCTTGATCACGAATAGTTTTGATTTCTTGATTTAATCTGATCATCATGTATTTGTCAACTGAACGTAAATCTTCATAAGCAACACGATCTACTTTAGCATCAAAATCGCTTGTATTAGCTAAAAGGAAACGCATTGTATTTCTAATTTTTCGATAAACTTCTGAGATTTGATTTAATGTGTTCATATCTACTTTTACATCAGACTCATAATCCACACTAGCCACCCACAGACGCAGGATATCAGCTCCCATTTGATTAATCACTTTATTTGGTTCAATCGTATTGCCAAGAGATTTACTTTGTTTACGCCCTTGTGGATCTAGTGTAAACCCTTGTGATAATACAGCTTTATAAGGTGCTACACCATTAATTGCAACACTCGTTGTGATACTTGAGTTAAACCAACCACGGTATTGGTCAGATCCTTCTAAGTATAAATCGGCTGGAAAACTTAGATCTTCTCTACCACGAAGAACTGCTTCATGAGATGATCCTGAATCAAACCAAACATCCATAATATCATCTTCTTTAGTAAACTCTCCATTTGGACTACCTGGATGAGTGAATCCTTCTGGTAATAAGTCTACTGCCTCTTTTTCAAACCAAATACTTGAGCCATGCTCGCTAAATAAATTTGCTACGTGATCAATTGTTTCTGGTGTGATAATAGCTTCTCCATTTTCAGCATAGAAAATTGGTAAAGGTACACCCCAGGCTCTTTGCCTTGAAATTACCCAATCACCACGGTCACGCACCATATTATACAAACGGGTACGCCCCCAAGGAATAATCCAATCAACACCGTCAATCTCAGTTAAAATATCCTCTCTAAACTTGTCAATTGAAGCAAACCACTGTGGTGTTGCACGGAAAATCACTGGTTTTTTAGTTCTCCAGTCATGCGGATAGCTATGAGTAAAGAAGTCGAGTTTCAATAAGTGACCATTTTCGTCTAATAATTCTGTGATTATCGGATTAGCTTTATCATAGAAGATCCCTTCAAAACCTGGTGCTTCCTCAGTAAATACCCCACGGCCATCAACTGGTGAAATAACGTCAATACCATACTTGCGACAAACAATATAGTCATCCTCACCATGTCCTGGAGCTGTATGAACTAATCCTGTACCTGCTTCAAGTGTCACATGATCTCCAGCCAATACTTTTGATTCACGGTCATAAAACGGATGTTTTGCTACCATTCCTTCTAAATCAGACCCTTTTAATTCTTTCACAACTGCTACATTTTCCCAACCAATTGCATTGGTTACTGTCTCTAGTAAGTCTTTTGCAACCACATATTTTTTACCATCTGCTTCAACAACAACATAAGTAAAGTTTTCATTCACGCTAATCGCTAAGTTAGCAGGTAATGTCCAAGGTGTTGTTGTCCAAATAACAAATTGTGTGTCATCATCTAACATATCTTTACCATCTAAAACATCAAAAGCAACATAAATAGATGGAGATTTAACATCTTTATACTCAATTTCTGCCTCGGCAAGTGATGATTCACTTGATGGTGACCAATAAATTGGTTTTAATCCTTTATAAATATAACCCTTATCAGCCATCTTCCCAAAAACACGAATTTGTGCTGCTTCATAATCTGGTGTCAATGTAACATATGGGTTTTCCCAATCTGCTGCTACACCTAGTCGTTTAAAATCTTCACGTTGTTTATCTACTTGACTTAAAGCATATTCTTCACACATTTTTAAATACTCAGCTCTTGGCATTTCCTTGCGCTTAACATCTTTTTTGGTTAGCACTTGCTCAATTGGTAAACCATGAGTATCCCATCCCGGTACAAAAGGAGCACGAAAACCTGACATAGACTTATAACGAACAATAATATCTTTACTTACTTTATTTAAAGCATGTCCCAAATGGATATTACCATTAGCGTAGGGAGGCCCATCATGTAAAATAAATGTTGGCTTGTCAGCATTTATTTTTTGACGTTCTTCGTAAATATCCACTTCTTCCCAATCTTTTTGCCAGTCTAATTCTCTAACGGGTAAGTTAGCTCTCATTGGAAAACTTGTTTTTCCAAGACGTAGTGTTTCTTTCATTTTCATATGCGTAAACTCCTTTTTAATAGTAATAGACAATAAAAAAACTCCCCCCCTGATAAACAGGGACGAAGTTAGCGTGGTACCACCCAATATTTAGTATACTAAAATAAGCATACTCTCTTGATAAGGATAACGGGTTTAACCGGAATGACTTACTTTTTTCAGTCATTCTATAAATGAAGGATCTTTTCATTGTCAGGGATTACTAGGTTTCCACTTAGCCCTAGCTCACTGGAAATGATAACAATGACTTTTCTGTTTCATTTCGATTAGACACGGTCGCGACTAGCACGCTCTGGTCTATCTGTTTGGTGTTGTTCTTTTTTTGCTGTTTCTTTTGCAAGTCTAACATTTTCTCTGTATTGCTCTTCTGGTGTTAGTTCTTTTTGTTGTGGTTCTGTGTTAAATGTCGGTTGAACCTCGATTGCAATACCTTTTGTCTCAGTGACAGGTGCTGTGTTAGCTGATTCAACTGCTTCTAGTACTTCTTTAAAGGCAGCATGATGGCTATCAACATATGCACCAAATGGTTTCAAGATTTCATCCCATTCTTCATTTTGAACAATCTGTAATTGAGATTCAATTAATACAGATAAGTTTCTGTGGAATACACGTGTTTTTTTCTTCAAATCATCTGTTTCAACAGCTAATTGTCTAGCACGCTCGCTTGCTTCCATCAAAATTTCATTGGCTTTGTTAGTCGCACCACTAATCAACTCATCGCTCATTTTATTAGCGTGTGCTAGAATATCTTCTGACTGAGCTTGGGCTTGTTGAATGGCTAAATCTGACTCTTTTGAAGCATTCTCTTTTAACTTATCTGCTGTATCTTGAGCAACAATAATAGATTGATTTAATGAATCTTTTAACTCTGAGAAGTAACTTAATTTTTCATTAGCTTGACGTACTTCTTTTTCATATTCTTTGTTTTCTTGTGTTAATTTTTCAACTTCTAAAGCAACTTGATCTAAAAAGTCATCAACTTCATCACGATCATATCCTTTAAATTTTGAATTAAAACTTTTATTCGTAATATCTATTGGTTTAATTGACATATTTATACACCCCTACTACTTTCTTAATACTCTAATTTTTAATCTAATGTTATCTTTTCGTGTCTTTCCTAATGTTTCTAATATTTGAATTCGTCCCATTCCACGAACGGAGATGATATCTAAATAATCCACTGGAAGATCAATTCGTTCCATTTCTACCCAGTTTAGCTTAACTTTTTTTGATTCTACTGCAAGTTTAGCCTTTTGTCTAGAGATATTATATACTGATGAGATAATATTATCAATTCTTAAAGAACTAACCGTCACATCTTCTAACTGCCATTCTTCAATAGGACTTAGAATATCATGCCAGTCTACTTCTTTAAATTTAACACCAAAAGAGCCTATTTTATCAATTTGTTGGTATATATAATTAGCCACTGAGCGCTTAACGAATACTTGCCAATTATTCCCATCAGTGATAATGTCACCAATATACTCTCGTTTGATTCCTGTACTCATCAATGTTCCCAAGATTTTACCATGAGATAACTGACCAAATTTAACTGGATATTGAATATCATAAATGACAATCTCATAATCTTCTTCTTTTGGTTCATAGTAAGTTGGGTAAATAATTGCACATTTTCTCTCAGCTTCTATAAATCCTCCAAAAAATGAGAACGACACATCTTCTTGTTTCCCAATCAAAGACTCCAAAATGAAGGCTTCTCTTGGGTTTAGAAACTCTGTTACTACTGGAGCATATTGCATCTCAACTGTCTCCAACCAATTGTAAACAAGGTCAATAAAAGGATGCTCGTCCTTGCGAAAATGCTGATACACATTAGCTTGCAAAAAACTCACATCCTTTCCTTATTAAACCATCATTAATATTTTACTTAATAACAAAATTAAGCCTCGTCCTGCAAGTTGTAAAACGAATACTGCTACAATAATTGTAAAATCAATTGGTCCGACATTCAATCTAACACGTTCAAATAAACTTAAATAGGGACGTGATATTTTTATAATGAATTTGCCAAGCGTACTATCATAGGCACCTGGAAACCAAGATAATAAAGCATAAATAACAAGTACCCACGTATATATTTCTATGGCTTTAGAAACAATAATTATCAATGCCATCTAATTGAACACATCCTTATTAGTTAGGTAAGTGAGTTGAAACTAAACTCTTTGCAACACTAGAGTCAATATCGACATTAGCTGGTGTACAAATGAAAATTTCATCACCTATTCTTTGAATGTCACCATCAATTGCATAAATTGTCCCTGTGACAAAATCTACAACTCGCCTTGCTTGGAATTCCTCCATCAAGGTAAAGGTGACAATGACTATCTCTTTTCTAAATAGAGCCTCAGCGATATGTTGGCAATCTTTATACGCACGAGGTTCATAAACAGAAATTTTACGATTTTGCTTTGGCGTACTAATTCGTTTGTTTGCTGATGAAGGTGACTGATAATTATCCATTTTAACAACTTTTTCGTTTTTATAGCGATTAATTGGCTCTTCCGAAATACGATAATTACGAGTGTTCTCAAGTTTTTCTGTGTCATATGATACACCTGATCCCATCTCAGTACTTTCTTGCTGTTTTTGGTTTACAGGCTCATCATCTATTTCTATTTGCTCATCCTCTTCCACCAGTTCATCTTCAAAAATATGCTCATCGTATTCATCATCCTGACTATTTAAACCAAAAAATCCAGCAATATCACGATTTTTGAATAATTTCATCTCCATCACCTCTTTTTTCCTATTTTTTAAAAAAATCCGTCCCGACTCGGATAAAAGTAGAGCCACACTCAATAGCTTCCTCAAAATCTCTACTCATCCCCATGCTTAATTCTGTACAAGGGGCATGTGTCAGCTTTTTACTAGCTATTTGTGTTTGCAACTTCTTCATCCCGGAAAAGTAATATTTCAACTCTTCAACAGTTGCATCAATTGGAGCCATAGTCATTAAGCCTACAACTTCAATTTTATCAAATTTCTTTAAGTCTTGAATAAATGAATTCACTTCTTCTGGAGATATACCTTGTTTTGATTCCTCACCAGATATATTCACCTGTACAAAACATTTGATTGATGTTTCTGCTCTTTTCTGGATTTCATTCGCCAAACGTTGTGTATCTAAGGCATGGAAATAATCTATTTTATTAATAACGTCTTTTACTTTTCGTCTTTGAAGATTTCCTATAAAGTGCCACGTCAGACTAGGGTAACTTTCTAAAGCTTGATACTTTTTTAAAAATTTTTCTGTCCTATTTTCTGCAAGATGAGTCACACCAAGGTCCACAACGGCCTTTGTTGTTAACTCATCCACAGACTTGCTCACACAAATCGTTTGAACACTATCAATGGAGCGGTGACTGATTTGACAAACCTTATCAACACGACATTGAATATTTTCAATATTTTGTTGTAATTGTTGTATAATCAATCCACTGTCCTCCTTATTTTTTTCTTCTAAAGAATGGCGGTGTACTAATCTCATCTTCAGCATGGAAATCAGTATCTTGAACTAAACTATCAAAATCCTTTTTCTCGATTGTTTCAAACTCCTCTTGATCTGGAATTTGACGAGTATTTGGCTCTCTTCTGATATCCCAATCACCAAAAGCACTTGTTTCAGTCACTGTTTCTTCAACTTCTGGAACTTCCCTGTCACGAATAACTTCTTGTGTTTGTCTTACAACACGTTGTTGAACAACACCATTTTGTCCCGTCACGTTGCTACGATTCACACCACCACGTTGTTCTTTTCTAGAAGGATCAATTCCTGTTGCAATAACAGTAACAATAATTTCATCACCTAATTGTTCATTGACAGATGTTCCTAAAATAATATTAACATCACCACCTGTAGCACTAGCTACAATTTCAGAAGCATCTTGTGCTTCAAATAGTGTCATGTCTAATCCACCTGTAATGTTTAATAGAACTTGTTCAGCCCCCTCAATTGACGTTTCAAGTAAAGGAGAAGCAATTGCTTTTCTTGTTGCTTCAATAACACGGTCTTCACCATTAGCAACACCAATACCCATAAGAGCTGTTCCTTGATCTTCCATTACTGTTTTCACATCAGCAAAGTCCAAGTTAACATAGCCTGGAGATGTAATTAAATCTGAAATACCTTGAACACCTTGTCTTAAAACATTATCAGCTTCTCTAAAAGCTTCTAACATTGGTGTACGTTTATCAACAATTTCTAGTAAACGATTATTTGAAATGATAACTAATGTATCAACATTTTCTTTAAAAGCAGAAATACCTTCTGCTGCAAAACGGCTACGCTTTGGTCCTTCAAAACTAAATGGACGTGTTACGACACCGACAGTTAAAGCACCTTGCTCTTTAGCAATACCAGCTACAACTGGAGCAGCCCCTGTACCAGTTCCTCCACCCATTCCAGCAGTAATAAACACTAAATCAGCTCCACTTAGAGCTTCTGCAAGTTGGTCTTCACTCTCAGCAGCTGCTTTTTCACCAACGTCTGGTAGTGAGCCTGCACCTAAACCTTTAGTAAATTTTGGTCCTAATTGAATCACTGTTTCTGCTTTTGAGTGTTGCAATGCTTGAACATCAGTATTTGCAACAATAAATTCTACACCTTTTACGCCTTCATCAATCATACGATTAACAGCGTTACCACCAGCGCCACCGACACCGATTACTTTAATTACGGCCCCAGTGTTCACTGTGTTATCTAATGAAAATTCCATTATTTGTTTCCCCCTAGTTTATTAGTCAAATATGTTAGATAAGAAACCTTTTACTTTACTACCAAAACCTTCACCAGTCTCTGGATCTTCTTGTTTGACTTCTACAATAGGCTCTTGTGGTTTCTCTACGATTTTCTCATGTTTTACTGTATCCATGTGTACTTCGCGATTTGCTTTTATATGTTTTTTCTTCTCACCTGTTATAGCAAGTTTTGTTACATGATATACTTCATCAAGTTGTGCTACGTATTCTACAATAGCAATTGAATTAGCATACACTGGATTTCTAAGCCCCATATGATTTGGTACGTATAATTTAACGTTTGTTCCAAACATATCAGCAGCCAGTTCAACGACACCAGGTAAACTTGCAGCCCCACCCGTTAAGATAACGCCACCAGGTAAATCTAAGGCATCAATACTATCCAGTAGTGCTTTTGATTTAGAGAAGATTTGCTCAACTCTAGCTTCGATGATTTCTGATAAATATCTTTCATCAATTTTCACCGGCTCATTTTTACCGATAACATCCACTGGGAACTCTTCATTTGAAGATGTTCTTTCTGGATAGGCATAGCCATAGTTAATTTTTAAAGCTTCGGCATTTGATAAAGATGTATTTAAGACAACAGAGATATCTTTTGTGACAAACTCGCCACCTTCTTGCTCAACGTGAGCAAACTTCAATTCTCTTTCATACATAACAGATGTGGTTGTTTGACCACCACCCATATCGATAATCGTTGTTCCAAAATCTTTTTCACCATCAGATAAAATAGATGATGCTAAAGCAAGCGGTGTAATCACCATCTCATCAATCGCAAGTCCTGATTTTTCCACACATTTGCGAATATTATGAACGATTGTTTTAGGCCCTGTGAATAATAAACCTTTCATATCTAAACGTACACCAATCATCCCTCTTGGATCTTTAATTCCTTCAAAACCATCTACTTTAAATTCTTGAGGAATTAAAGTAATCACTTGTCTTTCAGGAGGTGTTGATCTAACAACTGCTGCTGATGCTACATTTTTCACATCTTTATCAGTAATCTCTTTTGATTCACTGTTAACTGCAATCATACCTTCACATTTTTCAACTTCTAATAAGTTAGCTGGAATACCGACACTGACACTTCTGATTTGTACTCCTGATTTTTCTTCAGCTTGTTTTACCGCACGTTGAATAGACTGTACCGCTTTATCGATATCAATCACAATACCACGGTCTAATCCGTTTGATTTAGCATTCCCCACACCAATAATGTTCACTTGATTTTCTATGTATTCAGCTACAACAACTTTCACTGATGTTGTTCCGATATCTAGACTCACATATATACCTGTTTTTGCCATGAAAGGTTTTCCCTCCTACTTTTCTAACAGAGTCTTCCTCTATTATGCATAATACCTCACACCATTCTATCATATAAAGGCTTATGAAATAAAGAAGAATACTTCATTTGTTATTTTTTTTTTCATTGTTAAAATTATTCGTTCCATTCTTCAGCAATACCATCCACTTCATTTGTTTCGTCGCCTGTTATGGTGTCATTTATGTCTGTATCTTCTGCTGTATCTTGTGTTTCATCTGTTTTTTCATCTTTTTTAAACGGATAAGAATAAATCCCAGAGGCACCAGCCTCCATATCAATCACACCATTTTCTTTCATTTCGCGAGCAATCTTATCATAAAATACCATCTTATCAGCGATTGTCGGTGAAAGACCAATAACTTCATTTCCATCTTTCATTTTAAACTTTACACGAAATGGATTCGTTTTGGTTGCTAGTGATTCAATGTCAATAATTTTTCCTTTTAAATCTGGAGAAAATGTTTGATAAGCTTTTAAAAAAGCATCCAAACTCTCACCTTCTTCAAAATTTAATAAAACTGGGTATTTATTATCAGATTCTCTAACAGCTTCTTCTACTACTTTACCATTTTCTAAAACAGGGTAGCTCGTCTCTTTATTTTTAACGATGGCTACTGTTTGGTATTCTGTGATTGTAACATAAAATTGATTTAGTTTCTTTAACTTCAAGTCAGCAGACTTAATTCTTTTATTTTTTTTTACAATTCGACTCATCTCTGCTTGCCTGTCAAAATATTGAGGCCACAGACTTTTTCCTGTTTGTAAGTCTGATGTAGCTATTACTTCTTCTGGACTACCATGCTCTAGCCCACTTAACACTATTCTATCTAGCTTACTAAGAGGAGAGATTATATAAAGGGTAACTAATACAGCTAGTGTCAGACTAATAAGAATAAACGATAATCGCCTAACAAGAGTTTTTTCTTCTGACACACTTAACCCATCAAAAGGAGATAAAATTTGCATTTTTGATGATACAGTTGACTGCTTGTTTTGGTGGCTCTTATGACTTTTTTTCTCAGTAGAACCATTTTCTTGTTTATCTTCTTGTTGACTTGTAATCGTCATCTCATTTTTATCTTGAGAAGAGCTACCATCATGTTGCTTTGTCATTTATCACTAGCCTCCTAACTCTTACTTAGTTAAATCTTGAATCACTTGATACATTCTATCAGTAGCATCTGGAATTCCTTCTTGTTTAGAAGCTTTTGCCATTTTTTCTCTTAAACCTTGATTTAACATCACCTGATCAAGAGTAGTTACTAAGCTTTCTCCAGTTAATGCCGTATCTTTAATCATTAATGCCGCCCCTTGATCCACTAAACTTTTTGCATTTTTTGTTTGATGATCATTTGTTACATTGGGACTAGGGATTAAAATAGATGGTAGACCAAGAGCAGTAATTTCAGCAATACTAGTTGCACCAGCACGCCCTACTACAACATCTCCATTGACTAAAACTTGAATCATATTATCAATGTAAGGCACAACTTTTACATTTTTCAACGTGTCTAATTGTTCCTGATATTCATCAAATTCATCAAAATAAATAGACCCTGAAGCATAAAGAATTTGATAAGGCTTATCTTCTAATAAAGGAAGAGCTTCTTTCATAGCATTATTGATTGTCTGAGCTCCGCGACTCCCACCAAAAATAATAGCTGTTGGTTTATCAGGATCCAAATCAAAATTCATTAATATATTTGATGGCTTAACTCCGGCAACTTCTTGACCTCTAGGATTGCCGACTAACACTACTTTTTCACTTGGAAAATAATCTGCCGCATCTGGAAAACAAATACCTATTTTATTGACATACTTAGATAAAAATTTATTGGTCATCCCTGCCACACTATTTTGTTCATGAATGATGGTTGGAACACCTAACTTATTTGCTGCATAAACAACTGAACCACACACATAACCGCCTGTCCCAATCACAACATCTGGTTGAAAATCTTTAATTAGTTTTTTAGCTGATTTAATACTACTTAAAAACAAATACATCGTTTTAAAATTATCTAAGGATATAGAGCGCTTGAAACCTTGAATAGAAATAGTTTCAAAAGGAATCCCTTGCTCTGGTACTAGACGACTTTCTAATCCTTTTTCTGTTCCAATATACAAGAATTCTGCATCTGGGTATTTTTCTTTCATATAATTAACAATGGAGATTGCTGGGTAAATATGACCACCCGTACCACCACCTGATACTAATACTTTCATTTATCTTTACCTACTTGCTTATTTATTTCTGCTACAAAATCGTCGCCTCTTGTTTCAAAATCTGGGTACATATCCCAACTAGCACAAGCTGGTGATAGTAATAAAACATCCTCTGATTTCACCTGTTCTAAGGCTTTTTCAACAGCTTCTGCCATCGTATTTACTAATATAATGTTTGTCACACCCACATGTCTAGCTGATGTTGCCATCTTATCTTTAGCTTCTCCTAATATTATGATTGATTTCAACCCTTCAAGACTTGGCTCCAATTCTTCAAAATAATTACCACGATCTAAACCACCAGCAATTAATACTACATGCTCATTATCAAAACCGCTAAGTGCACGCTTAGTAGCTAATATATTAGTTGCTTTTGAATCATTATAAACTTTAACACCATTATACTCTCCAATAAATTCTGTGCGATGTGGTACTCCTGAAAAATGAGTCAAACCCGTCTTAATAGATTCATTTGACACACCATAAATCTTACAAACGGCAATAGCAGCTAAGGCATTCTGGATATTATGGATACCTGGCACGCCAAGCTCTTTTTGCCTCATAATCTTCTCACCTTTGAAAATTAGATAATCATCTTCTAAGTAACAGCCGTCCTCAACTACTTTTTCTACTGAAAAAGGTAGCACTGTGGCTTTAGTTGTCTTAACTAGCTCCAACAATTCAACTTGATCACCATTAAAAATCAAAACATCTGACTCTGTCATATTTTGCTGAATATGCCATTTTGCCTTGACGTATTCATCTCTTGTACCATGGTAATCAATATGTGCTTCAAATAAATTCGTAATGACGGCAATATTTGGTCTAAATTCAATTGTCCCAACTAGCTGAAAACTAGATAATTCAGTAATTAAAACTTGTTCTCTAGTTGCCTCAACAATCACTTCGCTTGCTGGAAAACCTATATTTCCTGCAAGTAAAGCTTTGTTTTTTTCTTCAACATCAAAGATAGCCTTAATCATTGATGTTGTCGTAGTTTTACCATTAGTTCCTGTAATACCTATTATTTCTGATTCAGACACATGATAAGCTAATTCAACTTCTGTAATAATTGGTATTTCTTTTTCAATTGCTTTTTCGAGAATAGGATTCGTGTATGGAATCCCTGGATTTTTAACAATAAGCTCAATATTATCATTGAGTAAGTCAAGAGGATGCCCACCTGTCACAACAGTTAAACCTTTTTCTTGTAACTGACGTGCAGCTGGATTATCTGATAATTCTTTAGCATCATTAACGATGACATTAGCACCTAAATCATGTAGTAAATTGGCTGCTGCCATACCACTTCTAGCTAACCCCAACACTAAAATATGTTTCCCTTTATAATTATCTGATATTTTCATCCTCATCGATTCCCCTTAGTATAAAATTCCCAGTGTGATGGCTGACATAACCAATCCTACTATCCAAAAAACAATATCTATTTTCCATTCCGACCAGCCACTTAATTCAAAGTGATGATGAATTGGAGACATTTTAAAAATTCTTTTTCCCGTTAATTTAAATGAAGCAACTTGTAACATGACACTTAAGGTTTCTAGTACGTATACTAAACCAATTAAAAGTAGCGTCCACTCTTGATGTAGTAAAATCGAGATAGCGGCAAGCATACCTCCAAGGGCTAACGATCCGACGTCCCCCATAAAAATTTTAGCTGGTTTTTTATTAAAGACTAAAAACCCTAAAAGAGCACCAACTGTTGTTAAACAAATGAGAAGCACACCAATTTGATCCTGGTTATAAGCAATAATGGCATACGTTCCAAATGATATAGTCCCAAGTCCTGCTACAAGACCATCAATACCATCTGTTAAATTGACAGCATTTGAAAAACCAACTAACCAAATAACTGCAAATACTCCAAAGAAGAATCCTAAATTAACATCACCTAGTAATGGGATAAACAACTCATCCGACATACCATCCATCTTCATAATGGCATAAAGAATAATTCCACCAATAATTTGACCAATTAACTTTTGTTTGGAATTCAAACCCATATTACGCTTTTTAAACACTTTAATAAAATCATCCAAAAAACCTAACAAACCGTAAAGAGTTAAAATGAATATAACACTCCAAAATGATGGTGTTAACTCTTTTTGCCATATCCCCATAATAATAGATGATAAAACAATACTGATTAAAAAAACCACACCACCCATAGTAGGTGTTCCTGTTTTGGCTAAATGTCCTTGGGGGCCCTCTTCCCTAATTGCTTGACCCATCTTTTTCATTTTAAAATACCCTATAAACTGAGGCATTGCCATTAAAACAAAGGCAAACCCCAGTGAGATAGGAATTAATAGTTTCGCTCCACTCATTACTCTTCTCCTTCGTTTGTTGTCGTGTCCACTTTAAATGCATGCTTTAGCATACCATTTGAAATTTCTGAAATTAATTCACTTGGTGAACCATACTCACCAGTTATAACTGGTTTTTTCATGGTGACGTACATGATATACTCTGGATCTTCTGTTGGTGCTATCTGAACTACAGAATAAATATAATCATTTGCTCCAGTTAACAACTGACCATTTTCAAAAATCTGTGCTGTCCCTGTTTTAGCTGATACATTCACACCTTCAATATTATAAATCCCATACCCTGTCCCGTACACTTCATCAGTAACAGTATCTTGCATGTACTCTAGTACTGTTTTAGCTGTTGAAGCTTTTATTGGCTCTCCTACTACTTCAACTGGAATTTCCTTTTCATTTCCCTCACTATCAATAATTTGTTTAATATAGCGAGGACGTAACATTTTACCTTCATTCGTCAAAGCTGTATAAGCCTGCATCATTTGAAGATTTGTCACAGATATAGCTTGACCAAAAGCTGTCATCGCTGTATCAACTGCATTTTTATCACGAATATCCCCTGGTGCTTCCAATGGTAATCCTGATCCAGTAGAATGACCAAATCCGAAGCGTTGTAGATATTCTAGCCATGTATTCCCCATCTTTTGCTCGAGTAAAACCATCCCTACGTTACTTGACCAAGAAAGTGCTTGGCGATAAGTTAGCAGGCCTTTCCCATCAGGAATCCAATCACTAATCGTTGCATCATATAAATCCATTCTTCCAGAATTAAATGTCGCATTAGCATCGTAATTTCCAGAATCAATAGCTGCTGCTACTGTGAAAGGTTTAATCGTTGATCCCGGTTCATATGGCCTTTGAACTAAAAGATTTTCCCAAACAGGATCTGGCTGTTCTTTTTTAGCAACAAGCCCTTCTTTTGTTTGCGGATCAAAACTTGGCCTTTGACTAGCTGCCAAAATATCTCCTGTTTTGGCTTCCATAAGTATCGCTGTCATATCTTCTGGATGAGCCTTTTCAAATACACTATCCATAACGTCTTCAAGGCGTACTTGTAAATTACTATCAAAAGTCGTATAAATATCTTGACCATCAAGAGCTTCTTGTTCAACTACTTCTGATCCTGGTAATTCGTTTCCTTTGCTATCCTTTTGGAAATACTTAAAACCATCTGTTCCTCTTAATACCTCATCATACGCATTTTCAATCCCCATACCATTTTTACCACTTAATTTAGAATCCTCTGCCTCGGTATTTTCAGGTTGAGCATATCCAATAAAATATGAAGCAAAATTGCCGTTAGGATACATACGATCAGGGTGTTCTTTAAAATAAATACCAGTAATCTTCTCTTTTTCTAAGGCTTCTTCAATTTTTGTTTTCGTTTCTAAACTTAAATTTTTCCCTTTAGAACCAAACTCAACTGTATTAATTGGTTTCCCACTATCATTCTTCTTGGGTGTTAGTTGCTCTAACACAAGTTTTTTATCCATACCTGTGTATTTATTTAAAATATCTGCAATTTGTTCATGATCATCATCGTGAACATAAAGTTCAACACCATTAATACCAATGTAATCTTTGCTTAACTCTGCATATAACGAATAAGAAGCAGCATCTTCTGCGAGAGGTTGTCCATTACGATCATAAATGGTCCCACGCTTCGCTTTAATGACGCTACTTCCTTGATATATTTTTTGTCTTTCGGCATCAAGACTACCGGTACCCACTTTTCCTACCGATATAACATAAGTTAATCTCACGGCAAAAAGCATAAAGATGGCAATAGAAGCATAAAAAAGGATAATCCCCACTTTCTTTCTATTGCCTGCTGGTGTTAAACTATTTTGTTGAATTTTTTTATTTATATTTTTCAAAAAAAGTTTTATTTTATCCATTATTTAATTTTCCTTATGTTATCCTCACGAAGCTCAATACCTGCTTTTTCAGCTATGTCTTTCACACGTTCAGACTTTAATAGTTCGCTTTTTTCTTGTTCTAATTTATCTATTTCTTTTTGTGTTTCTTTTTGTGCTACTTGCATCGTTGAAATAGCTTCTTCCTCACGATTAACAGCAGTCGTCATTCGAATAGTTGCCACCGCCATTAATAAAAAGGTCACAATTAATGATGCAAAGATAATTTTTTCTAACTTACTCACTTTTTTTAACCTACTTTGAGGTGCATTATGCTTTTGCACTTCTTCTAGATGGCGGTCATCCCCAGAAGGTATCGATGTCTGTTGCTCAGAATAGTCAACAGATTGTTTATTTGGCAAAGACATATTAACCCTTCCTTTCAGATGTTATTTTTTTAATTATACGCAACTTCGCACTTCGTGATCTATTATTATCTTCTAATTCTTCTTTTGAAGCTGTCATTGGTTTACGATTAACTAAAGCAAAATCTGGTTGGTACTCCACTGGTATGACAGGTAAACCTGGTGGGAAATCTTGCGGAGTACTGTATTCTTTAAAGATATTTTTTACCAACTTATCTTCTAAAGAATGAAACGTAATCACACTAATTCTACCATCTGGTTTAAGTAGCTCAATTGCTTGTTCTAATGACTCTCCAATCACATCTAACTCACTATTAACTTCAATACGAATCGCTTGGAAAATCCGTTTAGCCGGATGACCACCTTTTCTTCTAGCTGGAGCTGGAATAGCATCTTTAATAATATCTACTAGTTCACCAGTCGTCTCTATTCGTTTTGTTTCTCTAACTCTTTCAATCCCACGAGCTACTTGTTTTGAAAATTTTTCCTCACCATATCTAAAAAAAATCTTAACTAATTGCTCATAAGTATAATCATTGACAACGTCTTGAGCTGTCAGAGGTGCTGATTGGTCCATTCGCATATCTAAAGGCGCATCTTGATGATAACTAAACCCTCGCTGGGCTTCATCTAACTGTGGCGATGACACACCTAAATCGTAAAGTACCCCATCAACTTCAAAGACCCCTAAGTCATTTAACTCTTGCTTTAAATATCTAAAGTTACTCTGAATAAAGGTAACTTTACCTTCTTTTATTTCTTTTTCTAATTTAATTTTTGCATTTTCAATTGCTGTGATATCTTGATCAAAAGCATATAAATGGCCCTTTTTTGATAACTTAGATAACAAATACTGACTATGACCCGCACCACCTAGTGTGCAGTCAACATAAATACCATCTTCTTTTATCTCAAGTCCATCGACTGTTTCTGTTAGCAGTACAGTTGTATGTTTAAAATTTTCTGTCATAATTAGTCTCCATTATTTGACTAAAGTCCGAAATCGATTAGGCTTTCTGCAATATCATCAAAATTTTCTTCTGCATCTTTTGAAAATGCTAGCCACCGCTCTTCACTCCAAATTTCAATTCGATCTGATACCCCGATAATCACACAGGGTTTTTCAATCGCTGCAAATTCTCTAAGCTTTAAAGGCAGGTTTATTCGACCTTGTTTATCAATTTCACATTCAGTCGCTGCTGAATAGAAAAATCGGACAAAAGTTCTCGCGTCTTTTTTTGTGAGTGGCATTTCTTTGACGCTCTCTTCTAATTGTGACCATCTTTCTAGCGTATAACCAAACAGACATCCATCCATTCCTCTTGTTACAATAAACTTATTACCAAGATCTTCTCTTAGCTTGGAAGGCACAATCAAACGCCCTTTACTATCGATGTTATGCTGAAATTCACCCATAAACATGGTCGGTCACCTCAATCACCATTCACTAGCATAAGTCTACCACATTCCCCCACATTCTACCACCGTCTTAAGAAAAAAATAGGAATTCACAGAAGCTTTCCTAGCCAAATAAAAAAAAACCGACTTCTAAATATCTAGAGTGTCGATTTGTTCATTCAAAGTTGTCCTTTTAGTCCCATAGCCCTCATTTTTCTAAATTATCGTAAAAACATAATGATGCTCACAATAATTAACAAAATATAAACTAATAACGTAACAAGAAAGATAATACGCCAAAACATTTTAAAGTAGCGCCTGTAATTGATCTCTTTAAAATGATATGTTTGAAACACTGCAACAATCATTCCTACTAAGAAGATCATCAAAAAAACATAGGGTAAAAAACTTTCATCAAAGGTACCCACAGATACGTAATGAATTCCTATTAAGAAAAAGGGAATTGATATATCTGGTGCTTTGATACCGTAGCGTGTATATAGACCCATTTTTTTCGTTATAATACTACTTAATAAATAGATAACAAATGGAAACATGTACCAAAATAACATCATTGCATTAAAGGTTGGCATTATTTATTTAACTCCTCTTTTCACACTCACACATGAAGTATAGGTAATATCTTAATAAAGTAGGTCACAAGACCTTAACAAATCAAAACATCTTTGTAACAAGTATGACACTCCTGTGTTTTTCTCTCTTTTCATTATAAGCAATATTATTTCCTCTTTCAATTTTTTTTAGATAGTTTTTAAAAATTAAGGATTTACTTGCTATTTTTGCTTAGAACAGTGTAGAATACTAACAGACATATTGTTAAAATAAAGGTGGGAACACAGTGGATAAAAAACCAAAATCAACATTTGAAAAAATTACAACAGTCGTTATTTGGGTGATGTTGTTTGCTATTATCGGTGGTGCTGTCCTAACAGCCCTTGCTGCTTTAGGAATCATTTAAAACATAGTAACTCAAAAGTCGTTAGAATTCAACGGACTTATAGATTAGTTAACTCATAACAGGGACAGGATTTTCCTCCTTACTATGACGAATCATTCAAAACAGACAAAGAAGAGGTTGACTTTTAGAGCTCACCTTGAAAATTAGATGAAAAATCTAATTTCCAAGGCGAACTTTATATTAAGTCAGCCTCTTTTTTGACTCCCTTTTAGCCAATGCAAGCAACTCTTTTGCATGTTCTTTTGTAAGTTCCGTCACTTCACTACCTGATAGCATTCTAGCAATCTCATTCACTCTTTGCTCTTTTGTTAGATCTTGCACGATTGTCTCTGTTCGATTTGTTTTCACTTCTTTTTTAATAAAATACTGAGTATCCGCAACGGCTGCTACTTGTGGTAAGTGAGTGATACATAGCACTTGAGAATTCAAACCGATCTGGTGAATTTTTTCAGCAATCGCTTGAGCAACACGTCCGCTTACTCCTGTATCAACCTCATCAAACACAATGCTTGTAATTGATTGAGTTTTAGAAAAAATAGTTTTCAAAGCTAACATCATCCTAGACAACTCACCACCAGAAGCAACTTTAGCTAATGGTTTTAAAGATTCACCCACATTAGTTGAAATATAAAATTCCACTTTGTCTTGCCCTGTTTCTAGAAAGTCAGCAGCTTTAGTAAACTTAACTGAGAAGACAGTTTGAGCCATGTAGAGTTCTGATAACTGCTTCATTATGGCCTCTTCCAAACTTTTAGCCGTTACTTCTCTCATCTGGGTCAGCTCATTTGCTAATACTTGTAATTCTTTTTTTAATTTGTTCAACTTTTGCTCTAAGTCGTCTACACTTAAATTATCAACTGATGTTAACGATAACTCCTTGTTAATATCCTCAAAATAATTCAGAATATCTATGACACTCTCACCATACTTACGTTTTAGTTGACGGATGAGATCTAGACGATTATCTACTTCAAGTAGTCTCGACTCATCCATTTCTAAACTCTCTAGAGAGTCAGCTATATTGCCTGATGCTTCTTGCAAAGAATAGTAGGCTGTTCGCAACAAGTCAGCTGTATCTTGGTATACAGTGTCTATCTCCTCGATTTGTTCCATATCGCTCATAGCACTACCTACTAAAGACACAGCACTTATCTCCTCAGACTCTAAATAACGTCCGGCTTTAGACAAGGATTCTGAAATTTTTTGGAAATTCATCAGTTTGCGCCGCTCTTCAATTAACTGCTCTTCTTCACCCTCAATTAATTGAGCAGCCTCTATTTCATTATGTTGAAACATCAACATATCAATCCTTTGGGCTTGTTCTTTTTCATTTTGAGCTAAATTAATGAGTTGATCATTTAATGATTTATAGATATGAAACTTTTCACGATAATCCTTTAGTTTTTTATGCAGACCAGATGTTGCATACTGATCTAACAATTTCAAATGATTATGTGGTTGCATCAATTCTTGATGTTCATTTTGACCATGAATATCCACTAAAAAACGACCTAATTCTCTCAAAAATTTCGTTGTAACAAGTTGACCATTAACCCGGCAGTTATTACGACCAGATCGATAAATCTCTCTTTGGATAACAACCATATCATCTGTTATATCAATACCTCGCTCTTTTAAAAATTGCAAAGCATGAAGGGTATCCTTTATATAAAAGGACCCTTCAATCCGGCACCTTTCTTTCCCGTCTCTAATATAATCAGAAGAGCCTCTACCACCAACAAGTAATCCCATAGCATCAATAATAATTGATTTCCCTGCTCCTGTTTCACCAGTCAACACTGTCATTCCGTCTTTAAAAGGAATATTCAAATTAGAAATAATCGCAAAATCTTGTACAGTTAACTCTTGAATCATTTTATTCACCTTCTCATCTCATTGCTACTAACTCTTTTTCAATCATTTTTACTTGGTCATTGTTTCTAGTAATGACTAATATTTTATCGTCATTCGTCATAATACTAAACAACTCCTCATGATAAACATGTTCAATCAGTTTGCCAATAGCAACCCCACTACCTGGTGTAGTTACTAAAGAGAGCATATTATTCATCACTTCTACTTTAACAAAAGACGTTTTAATCATTTTTTCTAAACGACGTTTTTCTATTGTATCTGTTTTAGGTAACCCGTAGCGATAACTTCCATCATCATCTACATGCTTAACTAAATTCAAATCCTTAATATCTCTGGAAACGGTAGCTTGGGTTACTGGCACCCCGTGTCTTTGAAGCAAACAAACTAACTCTTCTTGCTTACTAACACTCTCTTGCCCAATCATTTGTTTTATCCATTTTTGGCGTTCCTTTTTTCTCAATTCCCCCGCCTCTTATCCTTTTAATTGACTATGAGCTCGTGCTACTAAATCAGGAATAGACTCTTCTCCAAGATAACTACCCATATCAGTTGCTGGTTTTAAGTAAGCTAAAAATTCAATATTTCCATCGCCACCAGTAATCGGAGAAAAGTCTAGCTGATAAATATCAAATCCTGACTCCGACATAGTTGTTAGCATCGTCTCTAATACCATTTCATGTACTTTAGAGTCTCTTACAATCCCTTTTTTACCTACTTGTTCTTTTCCTGCTTCAAATTGAGGTTTAATTAAAGCAACTACTTCACCATCTTCTGCTAAAATTTTTCTTAAAACAGGTAAAATTAATCTTAAAGAGATAAAAGATACATCAATAGTAGAGATAGTGGGTTGTCCCATTTTAAAATCTTCAGGCAAAGCATATCTAAAATTTGTTTTCTCCATTACGATAACTCGCTCATCTTGTCTTAATTTCCAAGCCAATTGATTAGATCCCACATCAAGTGCATAACTCTTTACAGCACCATTTTGTAGAGCAACGTCTGTAAACCCACCTGTTGATGACCCTATATCTAACAAAATTTTATCAGAAAAATCAATTCCAAAAACATCTTTAGCTTTTTCTAACTTCAACCCACCACGAGATACATATTTTAAAACTTGACCTTTCAACCTCAACACAGTATCTACTGGTATCTTCTCACCTGGCTTATCATATCTAATGTTTTTTTCATCACACACTAGTCCTGCCATCACTGTTCTTTTTGCTTTTTCTCTAGTGTCACACAAGCCTTGTTGTACTAACAAAACGTCAACACGCTCTTTTCCTACTTTACTACTCATATTTTCTCCTTTAACTGTTGTAACATGTCATCTAAATACGTTACCTCTTCTGCGTTATATCCTATATGCAACTTAGCTTTTTCTAGCATCTCACTTGACTTATGACACTCTTTCTCAAAGGCTATTTTAGCTCCATGAATACCCAGTAATGAAACATAAGTTGATTTACCAAGGCCAACGTCTGAGCCGATTGGTTTTCCAATATCAGCTTCACTACCCAAAACATCTAATAAATCATCTCTAATTTGAAAAGCAAGACCAATATGCTCTGCATACCCAATTAAAAAGTCTGTCAGCTCTTTTGGTGTATCACACATTAAACAAGCCATTTTTACTGCTGCTACAATTAAAGCACCTGTTTTTTCACTATGGATTTTTTGTAAAGTACTTAAAGAAACTTGCTGCTTTTCAGCAGCAATATCAGCCATCTGCCCCGAAATCATACCACTACCTCCTGATGCTTGCGCTAACTCTTTCACTAAAAGGATAGCATAATTAGGTTTGATATGAGACGAGCTAATCAAATGAAAGCTCTCCGTTAACAAGCCATCTCCTGCTAAAATAGCTGTACTCTCTCCATAAACAACATGGTTTGTAGCCTTACCTCGCCTTAAATCATCATTATCCATAGCAGGTAAATCATCATGAATCAATGAATAAGTGTGTACCATTTCAATTGCACCAGCAATATCATAGTCTACCAACTCAATGTCTTTTTTTAAAAATAATAAAGTTGATAAGAACAACATCGGCCTAAATCGTTTCCCTCCAGCTTCAATAGAGTAAATCATAGAAGATGTCAGCTCGTCGTTTATTGTATTCTCTTTTAAAAAGTCAACTATCGTTTGTTGAACTTGTTGACTTTGCTCTACTTGAAATCGAAGATAAGTTTGTTTCATAGTTAATCTCCTTTAACAGAAAAATCAACTTCTTGCCCATCATCTGTCATCATTTTAGTCAGCGTCACCTCTGCATCAGCTAGAGTATCTTGACACTCTTTACTTAATTCCATTCCTCTTTTAAATTGCTCTAAGGCTTTTTCTAAAGGGACATCTCCGACTTCCAAACTCTTAATGATACTCTCAAGTTCTACCATTGATGCCTCAAATGTTTGTTTTTCTTTTTCCACTATATCCACACGCCTCTCTATTCTACTTTTGCTCTAACTTCTCCATCACTTAAATGAATTATCACGTCATCACCCTTATTGACATCGGCCACACTTTTTATGATTGCATCTTCTTTTGTCACATAACTATACCCACGACTCATAGTTTTTAGAGGACTAAGTAAATCCAGAGCTTCTATTAAATTATGTAATCGTACTTTTTCATTTTTAATAAAGTGCTCACTTAAAAAATGTAACTGTCTAGTCTGATAAGCGACATCCTTCTTTAGATGAACCACTTTATCAATCGGATTTTGCCGATCAAGTTTTTTACTCAAATAATCAAACTTTCGCTGATTAAGCATCATGGTTGATTCCATAATTTGCTTCAATCGTCTATCCAATCCATCTAATTGTAAATAAAAGGATTCATATAATCTTCTTGGTTGTTTGAATATCACTGAAGCTGTTAAATGATTTAATTTGTCTTGCTTGCGTTTTAACTGCTGGTTAAAACTATTAAACAATCTTGCTTTCTTTTCTGATATTTTTAGTAGTTCATCTTGTAAAACTAGTACAGCTAATTCAGCTGCAGCTGTTGGTGTCGCTGCTCTAACGTCTGCTACTAAGTCTGTTAATGTCGTATCTGTCTCATGCCCTACTGATGAAATCACAGGAATTCTTGATTCAAAAACTGCTCTCACTACAGCTTCAGTATTAAAGGGCCACAGATCTTCAATTGATCCACCACCACGAGCCACAATAATCGTATCAAAGTCACCTAATTCATTAACTTCCTCAATTCGCCTAACCACATCTCCACTAGCTTTGTCCCCTTGAACTAAAGTTGGGAAAACAACAAGTTGAACAATGGGATAACGCCTTTCAACCGTTGTCATAATATCTCTAACCACCGCTCCACTAGGACTGGTGATGACTGCTATTCGTTTAGGAAATCTTACTAGAGGTTGTTTAAACGACTCTCTAAACACTCCCTCTTTTTCTAAATCTGATTTTAATTTCTCATAAGCTTGGTACAAGGCGCCAATACCATCAGGCTCCATATGTTCAATATAGATTTGGTATTGTCCAGTCGCCTCATAAAGAGAGATTCGACCAATAACCAGAACTTTCATTCCCTCTTCCGGTTGAAACTTCAACTTTTGAAAAGCTGATTTGAACATAACAGCTGAAATTTTAGCTTTTTCATCTTTCAAACTAAAATATTGATGACTATTAGCTCTTGGTCTAAAATTGGATATTTCTCCAGTTAAATAAACCGTTCCTAAATAAGGATCTGCTTCAAATTTACGCTTTAAGTAGGCACTTAAGGCACTTACTGATAAATAATCCACACTCATTATAAAGACCTCTTTTGATTCTCTTCTCTTACTTGTCTAACTGTTTGCTCCATTAACATAGTAATCGTCATGGGACCAACGCCACCTGGTACTGGGGTGATGAAACTAGCAATAGGCTCTACCTCACTAAAATTAACATCCCCAACTAACTTACCTTCATGATTTCGATTCATCCCTACATCTACTACAACTGCACCTGGCTTGATATAATCTGCTGTGATCATTTCAGCTTGTCCTATGGCAACAACTAAAATATCTGCTGTTAATGTTTCAGCTTTTAAATCTTTCGTTTTTGAGTGAGCAATAGTTACCGTAGCATCTTCTTGTAGCAACAAGTGCATTAAAGGTTTTCCTACAATATTACTACGACCAATAATCACCACTTTTTTACCTGCTAATACTACACCATTTTCCTTTAGTAACGTTACAATCCCAAACGGTGTACAAGGCACCATGTTAGGACTACCAACAAATAATTTACCTACATTCATCGGGTGGAATCCATCCACATCTTTTTTAGGATCTATCGCTAGCAAAACATGTTCCTCATTAATTTGCTTTGGTAAAGGAAGCTGAACTAGTAAGCCATCAACTGTATCATCTGCATTATAGGTTGCAATCAAACTTAATAATTCTTTTTCTGAAATAGTATCATTTAATTTAACAACTTCAGAGAGTATCCCTATTTTTTTAGCTGCTTTTTCTTTATTTCTAACATAAACTTGACTAGCTGTATCTTCACCTACTAATATCACAACAAGTTTTGGCAGCCGCTGATTGTTCTCTGACCAACGTGACACTTCTTCTTGTAACTCTAATTGCATCTTATTTGCTAGTTGACGTCCATCTAATTTTTTAGCCATGTCTACTCCCCCTCATTTCTTCTTATTCATTTTATCATAAAATAGTATAAAAAAAAGACTCTTACAAGTTTCTACTTGTTAGAGTCGATTTCTGCCATAACAGATGATAACACTCCGTTAATGAAACGTTTTGATTCTTCATCTGTGTATGTTTTTGCTAATTCTAAAGCTTCATTTAAGGATACTTTATTTGGCACATCTTGTAGATATAACATCTCAAAAATAGCTAATCTTAAAATAATTAAATCTGCTTTTGCAATTCGGTTGATTTTCCAACCACGTAAATGCTTTTCAATCACACCATCTAATTCTTCCTGCTTTTCGCTCACCCCTGCTACAACAGCATCAACATATAAAGGAATAACAATCTCTTCCTCCTCAGTCAATGAGTTGTCTGCAAGTAGTAATGTATAACGCATAGCATCAGTCATTGATACATCATCTTGGTACATCATTGAAAACATCGCTTGAAATGCTACTTCTCTTAATTGGTGTCTAGTTAACTCCACTTTACTTTTCCTCGTCTTCTGTATCAAATAATTCATCTAAATCTGGCAATGTGATTTTTTCTGGTACAACACCGACAACATGCACATTAACCTCTGATACTTCTAAATCTGTCATATATAAAACTTGTTGTTTCACTTTTTCTTGCATATCAATCGCTACTTTAGGTACAGATACACCATAATCTAAGTAACAATATAAATCAATCTTGATAGCACCTTCATCATTTTTTAAAGAAACACCTTTATCATGAACAGAAATACCAAATAATTCTGTTACATTTGAAGCTAAGGTACCACGCATAGCATAAACACCATCAACTTTTGATGCTGCAATACCAACAATTACTTCTAACACTTCAGGAGCTACGACAATTTCTCCACCAACTGCTTGATTTTGACTATCTAATACTAAATTTTTATTTTCTGTCATCAGAATTCCTCCTTTAAGTTACGCTTAGTCCAACTGATTTATTTATCACTTAGTTGATTCTTATATTCTATAAGATGATAAGCTCTTTTGTTGAATGTGTCAATCGGTCCATACCATCTTCAGTAATCAACATGTCATCTTCAATCCTAACTCCACCAATACCTGGCAAATAAATCCCTGGCTCATTTGTAATGATATTACCTGGAACAAAAGCTTTATCCGCCACTTTAGAAACATTAGGCCCTTCATGAATCTCTAAACCAATACCATGCCCTGTCGAGTGACCAAACGCTTCACCGTATCCATGTTCTGTAATATAATCTCTAGCTACTGCATCAAGCTCAATACCTGTCATACCAGGTTTTGCTACATCCAACACACGTTGCTGGGCACCTTTTACAATTTGGTAAATTTCTTTTAACTTATCACTTGGTTCACCTAAAGAAATAGTACGAGTCATATCAGATACATACCCGTCATAATAGCATCCAAAGTCAATGGTGATAAAATCACCTTCTTCAATAACCTTGTCACTAGCAACACCATGAGGCATAGCTGACCTTAAACCACTTGCTACAATCGTTTCAAATGAAACACCACTAGCTCCTAGACTTCTCATATAAAAATCTAGCTCGTTTGCAACTTGAATCTCCGTCATACCAGGCTTAATATATGTTAAAATATGCTCAAAAGCTGAATCTGCAATTTGACAAGCTTTACGGATTGTTTCAATTTCAGAAACATCTTTCACTTCACGTAATGACTCAATTATACCTGTAACTGGAATTAAATCACACTCAACTAATCTTTCTAATTCTGTATATTGGAAAAACGTTACAGTTTGTTCTTCAAAAGCCATATTAGCTAAAGCTAAATGGTTAACTAAATCTCCTAATTCTTCGTATAAAGGTTTAACATTTTTAATAATTTTATAACCTTCACACTGCTCACTTGCTTGTTCTGTATATCTAAAGTCTGTGACAAAATAAGCGTGTTCTAAAGTAATCAGTGCTAAACCTGTCGTCCCAGTAAACCCTGTTAAATAACGCAAGTTAAACTCGTTAGTAATTAAAAAACTATCAAGATCATGCTCTCTCATCTTGCTTCGTAATTTTTCCACACGTTCTATCATTTACGTCGCCTCTTTTCGTTGTTCTTCTATACATTATAGCAAATATAATGAATAAATAAAACGAAAAGGAAATAAAAGGGTCTATAATAAATCGTGTTGATGGATAGTTTCCATTAATACGATTTTTTGTTTTTAAATACAAAAAGGAACATCCAAACATGATAAAATAAAGTCGACAAAAACCAAATTATTAGGAGGATGTTCCCATGGATAATCATACTAGAAAATTACTTAATTTAACAGACAAATCTATTATTTTTGAAAAAGATTGGTTAACTGAGGCTACTATTAGAGGTAGACGCTCAAATATAATAAGGGGAAGACTAACGTCTCCAGACAGAATATGCCCCTCTTGTCATCAGAATACGTGTGTTAAAAATGGTACTTATACTACTAAAACACAACTACCAGAGTTTAATAGGGTCACAACTTATTTAGAACTTAAAAGAGAACGATATCTATGTAAAGAATGTCATACAACATTCAGTGCTGATACTGCGTTAGTCGATGACTATTGTCATATATCGAAAACATTAAAGTATCAAATCGCCTTAGATTTGAAAGAAGATCGTTCAAGAAAAGAGATCGCTAGATTCCATCATGTTTCTGATAACACGGTACAACGTGTTTTATACGACTTTACCAACCACTGTCTAACCAACTTTCAACATCTACCAAAAGTACTATGTGTCGATGAATTTAAATCAACTAAGTCATGTCAATCTGGTATGAGCTTTATTTGTGCTGATGCTGAAAGTAAAAAGATTATTGATATTTTACCAGATAGACGTCTCTTCTCTCTTATTAAGTACTTCCTGAAATACTCCAGAAAAGAGCGGTTAAAAGTGAAGTTTCTCGTCATGGATATGAATGCCAACTACGGTGGCCTTCTTAAAACTGTATTTCCACATGCAGAGATTGTGACAGATAGATTCCATATCATTCAGCATATCAATCGTTCTTTTAATCAACTAAGAATAAAAGAAATGAATCAATTAAAACGTTATGATAATGAAGAAGCAAAACAATACCGGAGAATAAAAAAATATTGGAAACTATTTTTAAAAGACTCTAGTCAATTAAGTGCCACTACATATAGTAATTATCCTCTTTTCAATAAAAGTATGACACAAGTTGGTGTCATTGAAGAACTTCTTTCCTATAACTCAACTATAAAAATCGCATATGATTATATACAAGAGTTAAAATATGCTTATGAAACAAAGGATTCAGACTTATTTTTAGAATTAACTCATTCTATCTCTAATGAGCTTCCTAAGGAATTTAAAGCCAAATTCAAAACATTCCAAACCTTCAGGCAAGGTGTTACCAATGCTTTAAATTATTCTTATTCAAATGGTTTTTTAGAAGGAATTAACAACCGAATCAAAGCTATCAAACGAACAGCCTATGGTTACCGAAATTTCTTAACTTTTAAGCGACGGATTTTCCTTATTCAAGGTCAATCATTTCAATTTAATTAAAAAGAAGAAGGAGGAAAAATCCCCCTTCTTCTAATGCCCTTATTTTATCAATTTTTAAATATCAACACGATTTGACGAAGAGCCAAATAAAAAAGCAACCCGCTCCTAAGAACAAGTTGCTTTAGATACAAATATTATTTTGCGATTGGGTAAACTGATACTTGAGTTTTGCTACGACCTTTGCGTTCAAAACGAACAACACCGTCCACTTTAGCAAACAATGTATCGTCTCCACCACGACCAACGTTTTCACCTGGATAAATTTTAGTTCCGCGTTGACGGTATAAAATTGAACCTCCAGTTACTGTTTGTCCATCAGCACGTTTAGCACCTAAACGTTTTGATTGAGAGTCACGACCGTTAGTTGTAGAACCCCCACCTTTTTTATGAGCGAATAATTGTAAATTCATTGTTAACATGACATGCACCTCCTTACTCACTTTGAGTCTTTATAAATGTCTTATTGTCGGTCTCAATTGCTTTTAAGCCAATTAATAAGCTTTCAACAAGTAAATTAGTTACCCTTATTTGTTCATCAGACAGCTCTTGTAATCTTTCGAAATACAAATAACCAGATTCTGATTCAACTAAAGGTATGTACTCAGCTAATTGATTAATACTATTGACTGTATTAATTGATAATGCTGACACAGCAGCACACACAATATCATAACCAAAAGGGCCAGACCCTGCATGACCACTTATTTCAAAAGAAACATAATCACCTGATTTAGACTGTTTAAATTTAGCTTCAATCACAATGAGCCCCCTACTTTCTCATCTTAAGCGTTGATAGCGTCGATCATAACTTTAGTGTATGGTTGACGGTGTCCTTGTTTACGATGAGAATCTTTTTTAGCTTTATATTTGAAAGTAACAACTTTCTTTTGTTTTCCTTGTTTTTCAACAGTTCCTTCAACAGTTGCACCTTCGACGATTGGAGTACCAACTTTCATTGAATCTCCACCTACTAAAACGACTTCATCAAACACAACTTTCTCGCCAGCTTCTGCGTCTAATTTTTCAACGTAGATTGCTTGACCTACTTCAACTTTTAATTGTTTTCCACCAGTTTTTACAATAGCGTACATGTTTGCTTCGCACCTCCCTTTCATTGACTATAGACACGCCGTTACAAGTGGCATAAGCTCTTTAAAACTTGCTCCGTGCGGTTGTAGTTGTGGTGCACACAAATACAACATTAGAATTATACCAAAATCAAAAAGAAAGGTCAATAGAATATCGACCTTTCTTTTTGATATTTTTTATGCAGACTCTGATACAAAAAAGTCAGATAGACCAACTTCTTCAAATAAATCAGAACGATACATTTTCGCTACCATAGTTGCGATATAATGATTTGCATAAATTTGTCCTTCTACTACCCACGCATCAGAAATTCCAAGTAGCGAGTAAGCAATAAAGTTATTTATTAATTCTTTCGGCATTTTTCTTACTGGAATTGAATTCCCATAATTAACGTGTTCTAAAAGATAATCATATAGTCTATCACTGAATAACAGACGATACTTCTCAGCATCATTTTCCTTAAGCAATGTTACAAAAAATTCTGGTGACTGCCCGATATAAGAAAATACTCGATCTAAAACAATTTGTGGAATTTTTTTATCTTCATCCTCATCATAGGCTTTATAAATGACAACATCATTATAAAAGTCTTCGATGATCTCTTCCATAATTGTTTCAATAAACGTATCTTTATCTCGGTAGTGTAAGTAGAACGTTCCCCTAGTAACTCCTGCACGATTTGTTAAATCTTTAATATTCATTTCACTTAAACTACGTGTTTTTAACAAATCTAAAAAAGCCTGTCTCAATTTTTTACGAGTTTTAATCACTCGTGGATCAATTTTCCCCATTTTTCATTCCCCTTAACATTCAAATTGATTATCTTATTGTTTAAAGCTTCCCAATTCTTTCAACAATACTGAGGTTAGTATATAACAAGTATTTCCTTTTTGTCTAGCATTATTCGTAAGTGTTCAATTAAACTCTACATATTCTTCTTATTTCATTTAATAGTCTTATCTGTTTGTTAGGGTTTATAAGGTTTTGGGGAGCCTAAAAAAATATTAAAATTTTTTTAAAAAAATATTGACTATCGGCTTAAAATTGATTATGATAGTTATGTTGTTCGGTAACGAGCACCAAACAAACCAGTCGCAGTAGCTCAGCTGGATAGAGCATTCGCCTTCTAAGCGAACGGTCGGGGGTTCGAATCCCTCCTGCGACGTCATATAAAAAAACAGGGTTGCCTTTTGGGGCAATCCTGTTTTTTATATGCCTAACTCTATTTCCTCTACATCTTTAGAAATTAATAACACACCATCTCCTAAAGGTAAAATAGTCACAGTTAAATCTGGATGATTAAGAACTGTGTCATACAACAAGTTTAATTTTCGGTAAATAGTTCTTTGATTTCTTGGGATATCCTGAATGTCATGCATGACCGTCCCAGCTTGAAACACATCATCCAACATCACGGAACCACCTTTTTTTATCAACCTTAAACAATCTGGCAAAAATTCAATGTATTTACTTTTAGCACTATCCATAAAAATAAAGTCATAAGGTCCAGTTAAAGTCGATAAAACATCCTTAGCATCTCCTTCTAAAAGAGTCACCTGCTCACTAATCCCCATTTTTTCAAAGGTCAATTTAGCTTTTCTAATCATGACATCAAAACGGTCAATAGTCGTCACATGACTTCCCTCACCCATAGCTTCCACCATTAAACTTGCTGAAAAACCCACAGCTGTTCCAATTTCCAACACATTTTTAGCTTTAATTTGCTTTAGGAAAAAATTCAAAAAAGTCGCTGTTTCATTAGGAATAATCGGAACTCCTGATTCTGTCGCTTCTTTTTGCACTTCTCCTAACATTCCTGTCATACCAGGTTGTCTTTTTCTAACTAAAGTCAAAATATCATCCGACAAAACCGAACGATGCATCATTTCATTTCTCATAACAAACCCCTTTCTTACTTACCAATAAATTATACAAATTTCTCAAACGAATTACAATCACACTTTATAATAATTGGTATAGATTTGACTATTTTTTGTTTTTGAACTATTATAATTTAAAAACTCAGAAAGGTATAGTCGTAATGAATAACAAATATTTATCTTTACTAGCCAAATCTTACCCAACTAAAGAAAGTATCATTAGAGAAATTATTAATTTAAAAGCAATCCAACGTTTACCTAAAGGTACTGAATATTTCGTTAGTGATCTACACGGGGAATTTAATGCTTTTCAACACATTTTAAGAAACGGTTCAGGAAGTGTTAAAGAAAAAATCAAAGAAGTATTCAAAGAACAGTTAACATGTTACGAACAAAATGAATTAGCTTCCTTAATTTACTACCCAGAAGAAACATTAAATCACTTGAATACCGAATTAAATAAAGAATGGTTTGAGGTCACTATTGATCAGTTAATCGAGCTGACAAAACACTCTGGTAGAAAATATACCCGCTCTAAAGTTAGAAAAGCTCTACCACAAAGATATGCTTATATTATCGAGGAATTACTGTATCAAATTAAGGATAACGACAATAAAACAGACTACTATAATCAGATCATATTAGACATTATACAACTAGGCCAATCAGACTCTTTGATTACCGATTTATGCTATACCATTCAAGAACTTGTTGTAGACCACCTTCATGTCGTTGGAGATATTTATGATAGAGGACCAGAACCAGACAACATCATGGAAGCGCTTATTAATTATCATTCTGTAGATATTCAGTGGGGTAACCACGATGTCATTTGGATAGGAGCTGCTGCAGGTTCTCCTATTTGTATTATGGCAATCATTAGAATTTGTGCAAGATATAATAATTTAGATATCATTGAAGATACATATGGTATTAACTTACGATCTTTATCAACCTATGCTAATCAGCACTATACTGAAAACAAAGCTTTTATACCTAAGACAGAAACAAGTAAAGACTCAAAAAAACAAGATCTTTTAGAGATAACCAATATTCATCAAGCATCAGCTATTTTGCAGTTCAAACTAGAAGAACAATTGATAACTAGACGACCTGAATTCAAGATGGAACATCGACAATTATTAAATAAAATCGATTACAACACATCTAGTATCTCAATTAAAGGCACACACTACTCCTTAACAAATACCTGTTTCAAGACAATTGATCCAGTTAACCCTTCAAAATTAACACAAGAAGAAAAAGTGATTATCGACAAATTAGTCCATAACTTTATTCATTCAGAGAAATTACAGCGACATATTGATTTTCTAATGAAAAAAGGTAGCATGTACCTGATTTACAACAACAATCTCTTACTACATGGGTGCATCCCTTTAAATGAGGATGGTTCTCTTAAAACATTCACCATTCAAAACCAACAGTTAAAAGGCAGGGAATTATTAGACTTTTTTGAAGATAATTTGAGATCTGCTTATAAAAACAAAAAAGAACGTGAAGATTTTGCTACTGATTTAATTTGGTATTTATGGACTGGGGAATTATCTTCTTTATTTGGAAAAAAAGAAATGACGACTTTTGAACGATATTTCATCCAAGATACTACGACACATCTAGAGGAAAAAAACCCTTATTACGCTAAACGTGAAGACAAGCAAATTATTCAAAGTATTTTGAAAGAATTCGGTTTATCTAGCGAGCATAGTCATTTGATAAACGGGCATACACCCGTTAAAGAAATAAAAGGAGAAAGCCCTATTAAAGCTGAAGGAAAAATGTTAGTGATTGATGGTGGTTTTTCTAAACCTTATCAAAAAATGACTGGTTTAGCCGGTTACACACTCCTGTATAACTCTTATGGTATGCAACTTGTAGCACACAAGCCTTTTTCTTCCGTTCATGACGTTATTACCCAGCACGATGACATTATCTCCATTAAACGCCTAGTGGATCAACCAACTAAACGTCAGTTAGTGAAAGACACAACAATTGGTCAACAACTTCAAGAATCCATTAACGACCTAACCAATTTACTCAATTTTTTAACTTAACAAAAAAGATACTTGCTATTCGCACATGTTGTGTCATAGCAAGTATCTTTTATTAAAATGAGATGATCCATTCCTAAAACGTGTTAACTAATGAACTCTGCCTCTGACTTTTTTTATAATAGCCATTTTGTTATCCCAACATTCCTGGGATAAGTCAACTGGATACTTTTGAGGGTTTAGATTACGCTTATACTCTTCCCATAAAGAATTTTTGTTTTCTTGAGCAAACAGTTTAACTTCCATCAAAGAAGGTACCTCATAAACTCTATTTCCTTGATCATAAATATCACGCAAAATAGGTCTAGCAACGAAATCAGTAACAGTTTTATTGATATAGGTATGAACCGGATGGAACATATATAGTTCAGATTTTTCTCTAGGATCTTCCGTCCAAAGAGTGACATAATCCCCTTCTGATTTTCCATCTTTTTTTCCAGTAATTCGCCACACTTGTTTTTTCCCTGGAGTTGATACCTTCTCAGCATTTCCTGACAACTTAATAGTATCTACCATCTTACCTGCGTCATTTTCAATTGATACAATCTTATATACAGCACCCAAAGCTGGTTGGTCATAGGCTGTAATCAACTTGGTCCCAACACCCCAAACATCAATTTTAGCACCTTGCATCTTTAAATTTAAAATAGTTGCTTCGTCTAAATCATTTGAAGCATAAATTTTAACATCAGGATAGCCCGCATCATCTAGTTGATGCCGAACTTTCTTAGAAATATAAGCCATATCCCCACTATCAATTCTAACTCCTAAAAAATTAATTTTATCTCCCATTTCATCTGCTACCCGAATCGCATTTGGTACCCCTGAGCGTAGCGTGTCAAATGTATCTACTAAAAACACACAGTCTTTATGGGTTTTAGCGTAAGCTTTAAATCCTTCATAATCATCCAAATATGATTGAATCAAACTATGAGCATGAGTCCCAGCTACAGGAATACCAAAAATTTTCCCAGCTCTCACATTACTTGTGGCATCAAATCCACCAATATAGGCTGCTCTAGTCCCCCAAATCGCTGCATCAAGCTCATGAGCACGTCTTGTTCCAAATTCCATAACGCCATCACCCTCACACACAGAACTAATCCTAGCTGCTTTTGTGGCAATCAAAGTTTGATAATTAACTATATTTAAAATAGCCGTTTCAACAAGCTGACACTGCGCTAGAGGGCCTTCTACTTGCAGTAGAGGCTCATCAGCAAATACCATCTCACCTTCTACAGCAGAGCGAACCGTACAACTAAATTTAAACTCTTTTAAATAGGTTAAAAATGCCTCAGGGTAATCCATCACTTCTCTTAGGTATGTTAAATCAGACTCACTAAACTTTAAGTTGTCTAAATACTCAATGATTCTCTCTAATCCAGCAAAAATAGCATAACCATTTTTAAAGGGCATTTTCCTAAAATAACATTCAAACACTGCATGTTTATCAGCTCGTCCTAACTCCCAATATGTTTTCATCATATTCAGTTGATATAAGTCTGTATGCAACGCTAAACTATCATCTTGGTATCTCTTATTCATAAACTTCTCCAATTCTATCGCCTTTTTAATATTTTTTACAATGATAAACTAATTAAAACTGACCTAATACTGGCTCTATCATACCATTTTTTTTAAGGGTTTACACAAAAAAATGTTCTTGTATTGTTGATAGATACGAGATTTAATATAAAAAATTCCCAATAAAAAAAGAGAAGGGGTTTCCCTTCTCTTTTGAAAGTTAAATTATTTAACTGTAACTGAAGCGCCAACTTCTTCTAATTTAGCTTTGATTTCTTCAGCTTCTTCTTTAGATGCTGCTTCTTTAATTGCTGAAGGAGCTCCATCAACTAAAGCTTTAGCTTCTTTAAGACCTAAACCAGTTACTTCACGAACTGCTTTGATAACTTTAACTTTTGAATCTCCAGCAGAAGTTAATTCTACGTCAAATTCAGTTTGTTCTGCAGCAGCACCAGCGTCTGCAGCACCAGCTGCAGCTACAGGAGCAGCAGCAGATACACCAAATTCTTCTTCGATAGCTTTAACTAAGTCGTTTAATTCGATAATAGTTGATACTTTTAAATCAGCAATAATTTGTTCAATGTTTAATGCCATGATATGTTTCCTCCATTTTAAATCTTTCGATTATTTAATTTTTTTGTTTTAAGCAGCAATTAAGCTACTTCTTCTTCTTTTTCTGCCACAGCTTTGACTGCATAAGCCACGTTTCTGACAGGAGCTTGAAGTACAGATAGTAACATAGAAAGTAAACCGTCGCGGCTTGGTAATTTTGCCAAAGCGTTAATTTCTTCAACTGAAGAAACTTTACCTTCCACAATACCACCTTTAATTTCTAATGCTTCTGCTTCTTTTGAAAAGTCACTCATGATCTTAGCAGGTGCAACAACGTCTTCCATACTGAACGCTACAGCTGTAGGTCCTACGAACACATCTTCCATTCCTTCTAAGCCTGCTTGTACAGCAGCGCGACGTAAGATTCCGTTTTTAATAACTTTCATCTCAACGTTTGCCTCACGTAATTGTTTACGTAATTCAGTAACTTCCTCAACAGTTAGTCCGCGGTAATCAACAACGACTACAGATGCAGATTCTTTGATTTTTTCACTAATCACGTCAACCTCTTGTGCTTTTTTGATGATTGATGCTTCACTCATTTATTTTCACCTCCTGAATTAATAGATGGTGAGATTTCCTAAAATATAAAAAACCCCATGCCACCGTTGACATAGAGGGACTCTTGATCATATCTAATCATTGTCCTCGGTAGGAAATTAAGGTCTAAAACCACCTACTGTCTTCGGCATAATATTTAACCTAGACAACTATAACATTTACAGTTATCTAGGTCAACTATATTTCTGCTTTTTCTTAAATTTTCTTAAATTGAAAAATGATCAACTTTTACACCAGGGCCCATTGTTGTTGTAACAGTTAGGTTTTGGATGTAGTTACCTTTAGTTGCAGCAGGTTTTGCTTTTAAGATTGTATCATTTAAAGCTGCAAAGTTTTCAATTAATTTAGTATCATCAAATGAAACTTTACCGATTGGTACATGAACATTTCCTTGTTTGTCAACACGGTAAGTTACTTTACCAGCTTTTACTTCTTCAACAGCTTTAGTAACGTCCATTGTTACAGTACCAGTTTTAGGGTTTGGCATTAATCCTTTAGGTCCTAATACACGTCCTAATTGACCAACTTGCGCCATCATGTCTGGTGTTGCTACGACAACGTCAAAGTCAAACCATCCACCTTTAATTTTTTCAACCATGTCTGCTTCACCAACAAAATCTGCTCCTGCAGCTTCTGCTTCTTTAGCTTTTTCCCCTTTAGCAAATACTAAAACAGATTGTGTTTTACCTGTACCATTTGGTAATACCATAGCACCACGAATTTGTTGATCTGCTTTTTTAGGATCTACATTTAAACGGTAAGCTACTTCAACTGTTGCGTCAAAGTTTGCAAAGTTAGTTTCTTTTGCCAAGGCAACTGCCTCTGCTACCGGATATACTTTTGTTTCATCTACTTTTTTTAATGCATCTTGCATTTTTTTACCTTTTTTAGCCATTTTGTTTCCTCCTTGATTGTGGTTATAACGGTTGTACCTCCCACGTAATCACATGAATACATGTAATTCGACTGAGAAGCAACTACTTAGTGAATCTTGTAAGAATTAACCTACAGTGATTCCCATGCTTCGCGCAGTACCTTCTACCATGCGCATAGCTGCTTCAACATCAGCTGCATTTAAATCTGCCATTTTTGCTTCAGCAATTTCTTTTACTTGCTCTTTAGTTACGTTAGCAACTTTTTTAGAGTTTGGCTCTCCAGAACCTTTTTCCACGTTAGCAGCTTTTTTTAATAATACTGCAGCTGGTGGTGTTTTTGTAATGAAAGTAAATGAACGATCTTCATATACTGAGATTACAACTGGAATAATTAAACCTGCTTGATCAGCTGTACGTGCATTGAATTCTTTAGTGAATCCCATGATGTTGATACCTGCTTGACCTAAAGCTGGACCTACTGGTGGAGCTGGTGTTGCTTTCCCTGCAGGAATTTGTAACTTAACTAATTTTTCTACTTTTTTTGCCACGAGACATACCTCCTTGAGTCCGTGATGTGGTTTAATGGAGATGAAAATTTCTCCTCCCACACTTCTATCTAATCTAGAAGTACGTGTTATACACGCTCTTCAAAATTATACTTTGTTTTATAAAAATTGCAAGACCTTTTTTAAATTTTTTCAAAACTCTCATATACATCAAATATTTGTTAACTGATTCAATTTACGTAATAAACTGCTTCATTTATTAAACATTGTTGATAATTCACCTAAATGGAACTTATTTAAAAATCGTGATACAATACAATCGTGATACGATACAGATGAAATTACCTAGGAGGTTGTTATTAATGATTCGCCCTGCAAGACCAGAAGATGCTCTAGAGGCAGCTAATTTAATTATGATAGTATTGAAGGATATGGACCTTGATATCTTTAATAGGTTGCCTGAAGAACAAGTAAGAGACTTACTTGTTCAGTCCTACATGAAAGATGAAGCTTACCGTTACGGTTTCCGTAACGCCTTAGTAAAAGAAATAAATGGATCTGTAGCAGGTATTGTCTTTGGATTTCCCGATCATTTAGAAAATGATATCGACAACGCTTTTATTACTGTTTTATCAGAAAATAATCTTTCTGAAGAGTTTAAACTCTTTACTGAACCAGAAGTGTTCCAAAATGAGTGGTATATTGATACATTAGTTACCTCACCTGATTTTAGAGGTCAAGGTGTAGCATCTGAGTTATTAAATGCTATTGCTGATTTGGCAAAACAATGTGATAAACAAGTCCTTGGTTTAAACGTTGACAAAGTTAATGAACATGCTAAACAAATCTACCTTAGAAGCGGTTTTGAAAACGTAGGTGAGTTAACTATTGCTAATCACGCCTATGAACATTTACAAAAAAAGTTGGATAACATCACATAATTAATATAAGAGTCTACCAAACTGAATGCTCTATTCACGTTTTTGGTAGACTCTTTTCATTAAATAAAAATAATAAACAATATCAATAGAAAGGAATGTAGTGAAACCTAAAAGTTAGATTTTTGAAATAGAGAAATCTACTCTTTTTTATTACAGAAATCACCACCTTAAGATATCCGCTATCACTCATTATGTTTGCTAACCTTTCGTTTGCCTTTTTCTCTAAGAAAGTTTATACTATATATGAATAAACAATCATATGAATGCAAACTTATGTTTTAAAAATCGAAAGGGATGATTAATATGTCACACGAACACACAGCACACACTCATGTATCTAGTTGTTCACATTCTCATAGCGATCAACATGAACACGGAAAAACACCGATAATATTATTTTTTGTTGGACTAGCTATTTTTATCATTAGCTTCTTCTTACCTGCTGGAGTTTGGAGTAATAGTTTTGCTTTTGCTACGATTATTTTATCTGGCTACCACGTCATTATCGAAGGATTTCAAGATACATATGTCGAAACAAAACGAAATAAAAAGTTCACACCAAACGTCCATGTTTTAATGGCTCTAGCAGCTCTAGGTGCTTCTTTAATCGGAGATTTTAAAGAAGGAGCATTGTTAATTTTAATTTTCTCAGCAGCACACTTTTTAGAAGAGTACGTTGAAGGAAAAAGTAAAAGAGAAATAACAGCTTTAATGAATATGAACCCAACTAAGGCTAGGTTAATCGAACCAGATGGAACAATTAAGGTAGTTGATGTATCTAAACTCAAAATTGGGGATCATCTGCAAGTGTTAAACGGGGATCAAATTCCAACAGATGGTAAAATCTTAACAGGCTACACATCCATTGATGAGTCTTCAATTAATGGGGAGAGTATTCCTGCTGAAAAAACAGTCGGTGATGAGGTTTACGGAAGTACCATTAACGGGGATGGAACCTTTATTATGGAAGTAACAAAAGATAGTTCTGATACTGTTTTTGCTAAAATTTTAAAATTAGTTAATGAATCTCAAAGTAACCTATCCAAAACTGCAACAAAAATTAAACGTTTTGAACCTAAATATGTTACGGCTGTTTTAATAATTGTAGCTATCTACATTATCGCAACTCCTTATTTACTAGATTATACTTTTGACCAAAGTTTTTATAAAGGAATGGTTTTTCTAACAGTTGCTTCTCCTTGTGCTTTAGCTGCTAGCGATATTCCTGCTACTCTTTCGGCTATTTCTAACTTGGCTAAACGTGGCGTTTTATTTAAAGGTGGATCTTACTTATCAAACCTTTCAGATATTAAAGCAATCGCCTTTGATAAAACAGGTACTTTAACTGAAGGTAAACCAAAAGTAACAGATGTTCATTTTATTGATACAGTCAATAATCAAATATCATTTTACTCAGACATTATCGTAGCTATGGAAAAAAAAGCTAATCACCCATTAGCAAATGCGATTATCGAATCCATTGTGACAACCACAGATTTGGACGTTACCATTGAAAATGAAATTGGTAAAGGTCTAATAACACATTACAATAAACATACTTATCGCATTGGAAAACCTAGTCAGTTCACTCAAGTACCAAAAGATATCGAAAAATTTAACAATCAATATACTAAAGAAGGTAAAACAGTTGTTTATTTCTCTGATAATGATGATGTTGTCGGTCTGATTGCTATGATGGATTTACCAAATCCAAAAGCTCAAAAAGTCATTAATTATTTGAAACAAGCAGGGGTACACACTGCTATGATCACAGGAGATGCTAAGACAACAGGAGAAGCTGTAGCTCACTCTTTAGGGATGGATCAAGTCGTTGGTAACGTGTTACCTGAAAATAAATCAAAAATCATTACCCAATTACATGATGAGTACGGATTAACTGCTATGGTAGGTGACGGGGTCAATGATGCTCCTGCTCTTGTTAAGGCTGACATTGGTGTGGCTATAGGTGAAGGAACTGATGTGGCAATTGATGTAGCTGATGTGGTCTTAATGAAAAATGATTTAACACAATTAAGTTATGCACACCGCTTGTCTAAAAAATTAGATAAAGTTGTTATGCAAAATATTGTCTTTTCAATGAGTGTCGTGTTACTCTTAGTTACCTTAAATATTTTTGGTAAAATGAATTTACCAATTGGAGTCTTAGCTCATGAAGGTAGCACAATCGTTGTTCTACTAAATGGCTTACGCTTATTAAAACCACTTCACTAAATAAATAATTAAATAACAAGATAAATTAAAAATCGTTTTACTCTGAATAATTGGAGATGAACTAAAAAACAAAGAGGATGGCTAAAAAAGTCATCCTCTTTGTTTTAATCTATTTGACCTGCTTCATCAAATAATGTTTCAATTAATGCTAACACACGTCTAACCTCTTCGTTTTTAACAACCGGTTCTTGATGATTAACGACAACATCATAAAAGTTAGCATAAAAATTAGGGAAGTCAGCTGCTACGGGGGGAAAATCAAGCTCAGTCACCGCTTCTTCTGAAGGCGGTGCCATCGTTTTCGTTAGCCCTTGACCTGCTTTAATCGGAACAAGATTATGGTGGTCAATCGCTCCTGTTTGCTTTACTAGCTTATTAGATAAATCCCAATCATAAATAACCCCTGTTCCTTCGAGTCCTTTGACGTACCATCTAGGTAATTTAATAAAGTTTGTTGTCCCCACCTCAACAAGAGCCCTAACTCCATTTTCAAAAGTCAGATAAGCAATGAATCCATCATCTACTTCGTCTCCCAAAACATAACTCAAATCACAAGAAACTTCTTTGATTGGACTATTCACCATAAATAGTATTTGATCTAATAAATGAACTCCCCAGTCTAATAGCATACCACCACCATGAACTTTCATGTGGCGCCAATCTCCAGGTATACCATTAGCTCCGTGAACTCGTGTTTCTATTTGAAAGAGATCTCCGACTTGCTTTTGATTGTATAAATCCCTAATCATTAAAAAATCGCTATCCCAACGTCTATTTTGATGAACCATAAATGTCTTACCTGTTTCTTTTGAAACATCTAATACCTCGTCAAGTTCTTTGACACTCATCATAGCTGGTTTTTCGCAAACAACATGCTTACCCTGCTCCATCGCTTTAATCGCCAGTTCTTTATGACTATCATTTGGTGTGGCAATAAGTACAGCATCAATTGTATCATCTCTTAATAACTCATCTAAAGAATGATAAGTCTTAATACCATTTCGTCTTGCTAAATCAAGTCTATCCACTTTTATATCAAAAGCACCCGTCACACTTACTTGATCTTCTTCTTTAATTAACTGCTGATGATGATAACTACCCATACCACCATAACCAATAATACCAATATTTAACATAACTCTCCTCCTTACACCCACCACATATCTACTGGTTCATCTTTTATCATGATGAATTTTAAATTTGTCACAGCACGAGTAAATCCTTCTTCAATCGACATTAAAGGATCTTCATGCTCAATACTTAAAACATAGTCATAACCATACATTCTAAGAGTACTAATCATATCTGACCACTCTTTCAAATCATGTCCACACCCTACTGATCTGAATGTCCATGACCTTGTCGCTACATCGCTATAAGGTTGCATATCAGTTAAGCCATACATATTAATGTTATCTTGATCTAAGTAAGTGTCTTTTGCATGAAAATGATGAATTGCTTTTTCTTTGCCCAATATTTTAATGGCTGCAACCGGATCAATCCCTTGCCACCATAAATGAGATGGATCTAAGTTACATCCAATGTGTTTTCCTGTAGCATCTCTTAATTTCAACATCGTATAAGGAGTATGAGCTAAAAACCCACCATGTAATTCAATTCCAATATCAACACCAGCTGATGCACAATCTGCGTTAATACTTTTCCAATAAGGAATTAATTTTTCTTCCCACTGATAATGATAAATATCTGCGTACTCAGTTGGCCAAGGTAGTACTGGCCAATTGACAGATGTATCTGTTTTATTCCCTCCAGCTACCCCTGAAAAACCGTTAACAACAGGAACATTCATCAAAGAAGCTAGTTTAATAGTTTTTCTAAGTAATTCATCTGCTTCATGGCTTTCTGCTTGATTAGGAGAAATCGGATTATGGTGAGCACTAAAAGCACTGATGCTTAGGCCTTTGTCTGCTAATTTATGTAAATAATCAGCTCTTGCCTCACTACTAGCCAGTAATTTATCTACATCACAATGAGCGTTTCCAGGAGAACCTCCTGTACCAATCTCAATCATGTCTAGTCCCTTTTCAGAGACAACCTCAATCATCTCCTCAAAAGTTAAATGATTAAACAATGGGGTAAACACACCTAATTTCATAACTTTTCCTCCTCTAATTTTTCTAAAGGTTGCGCATTACCATATGTCGGATACGTATTTTCCGTTGGACTACACCACTTGATAGCATTTTTTATGACGTGCTGAACTTTAGGATGGTAATATGACGGGTATGTTTCATGTCCTGGTTGGAAATAAAAAATCTTACCGTTGCCACGTCTATATGTACATCCTCCTCTAAACACCTCGCCACCTTGATACCAGTTAATAAAAATTAACTCATCAGGAGCCGGAATATCAAAGTGCTCCCCGTACATTTCTTCTTGCTCTAATTCAATATATTCCCCAATCCCTTCAACGATTGGGTGAGAAGGATTTACATTCCATATACGACACTTCTCGTTTGCTTCACGCCACTTTAAATCACAAGATGTTCCCATTAGTTTCATAAAAATTTTAGACATGTGAGCTGAATGTAAGACAATCAGCCCCATACCTTCTAATACACGTTTGTGAACACGATCTACTATACTATCTTGAACTTCACTATGAGCAATATGCCCCCACCAAATTAGAACATCAGTTTCGTTTAACACATCCTCACTTAATCCGTGTTCATGTTCATCTAAGGTTGCTGTTTTAACTGTAAAATCTTCTTGTAAAAAAAATTTTAATTGTTCATGGATACCGTTAGGATAAACTTGTCTAACTTGTTCATCACTTAACTCATGACGGTACTCATTCCACACTGTAACATGAATCATTTTTTCGCCTCCTTTTTTAAAAAGACAGGTTCTCCGCTTTTTGCAGACTCATAAACTGCTTCTAATATCTCAGTAACAACTAAAGCTTCTTCTGGTTTTACAATGGGTGGTGTGTCATTTAATATCGCATCAATCCAGGACCTAGCTTCTAGATAAGCTGGATCACTTCCTGCACCATCATAAAAGTCAACACCACCTGTTTCAAGCTCAATTTTCTTTTCATATAACAAACCACGGTCTTCACCATTTAAAGTCAGTCCATCATGCATATCCGCACCACCTTTTGTGCCTGATAAACTTGTTTTAGCTTCACCAATATCTAAACTATTTAAAGCCCAACTAGATTCAAGTGTAATAGTTGCACCGTTTTCCATAGTAATGAAACCAAAAGCTGAGTCCTCTACTGTAAATTCCTCTGGGTCCCACGATCCCCAAGCATTAGCTGCATCTTTTGTTTGAGATAATTTATGATAAGTATTTCCTACTACATATTTTGGTTTATAATTATTCATCATCCAAAGCGTTAAATCTAGCGCATGAGTTCCAATATCAATCAAAGGACCACCACCTTGAGCTTCCTCATCTAAGAACACACCCCAAGTAGGTACAGCACGTCGCCTAATAGCATGAGCTTTCCCTAGATAAATTTCTCCTAATTCACCGGCCTTGCAAACCTCGTGCAAATAAGTAGCTGCTGTTGTAAAGCGGTTCTGATAACCAATTGTTAATTTCTTCCCTGTTTCCACCTGTGCTTCAATCATCTCTTTTGCTTCTTGGCTTGTTTTAGCCATTGGTTTTTCACACATCACATGTTTATCTAACTTCATACCTGCAATTGAAATCTCGGCATGGGTGTTATTGGGTGTACAAACATGGATGACATCAATCTCTTTGTTAAGAAGTAATTCTTGATAATCTGTATAAATAAGTGATTCACTTGTCCCGTAATCTTCTTTTGCCTTCCTAGCTCTATCTTCCAACACATCACAAAAAGCAACCATTTCAACTTCTTCTATTTTGCTTAGAGCAGGCATATGTTTACCATTAGCAATACCCCCGCAACCAATAATTCCAACTTTTAATACCATAAAAAAATCCCCATCAATGTCGTATTGTGCTTATCATACACAATATTGATAGGGGTTTCTTCCTGTATTTAAAGTCAATTATTCCCGAATATTGACTTATGATATTTTAGAGGAGACATGCCAACTTGCTCTTTAAAAACATGATGGAACGTCTTAACACTATTAAATCCTGATTTTTCAGATACTTCAATCATAGGCATTTTCTCTTTACTCAACATACTTTTAGCCTGACTAATCCGGTACTCTGTTAAAAATTGAATAAATGTCTGTCCTGTATTTTTTTTAAAAAAGCGTGCAAAATAGTGAGGACTAAACCCTACATGTTTAGCTACATCCTCTAAAGTAATATTTTCTTGAGAATGAGTTTCTATATAAATAAAAATATTATTTAGACGCTCAAGTGTTTCTTTTTGATTAACTGCTTCAACAAAATTACCTATCTCTAAAGTCTTTGCCTTCTTAGGTATCTCTCTAAAATAAAAGACGAGTAATTGATGAAGCAGACCGATTAAAGAAAATTCATAACCGATACGTCTTTTCATAGGTTCTTCAAATAACATTTCTAAAATCTCTTGAATACTCACCGTGACATTTTTCGGCCAGTTTACACTATGATTTTCACTAGTTTCAAATAAACGTATCAACTCCTTATAATCTAGTTTTTCTAAATATTGATCTCTAAAAAGGAGTAAGTCAAATTGATAAACTAAACGAACACTATCAGGAGAAGCTAAAAAATAATGAGACTCTCCACTACCAAATACAAAAATTTCACCTTCACGTACCTGAATCAATTGTTCATCATAACCAATATAAGCTGATCCACTTTTCACATAAATAATCTCAATTTCCTTATGCCAATGAGGTGGGACAACTGTTTTACCTAAGTCTTCAAATGAGCGAAAAGGTAGCATATTATCCCAACTTGGAATTTCTAAATATAAACTCAACACACCCACTCCTAACTCAAAAAAAGAGGATGACTCAAAAGTCATCCTCTTTTTTTGCTTACCCAAGCACTTGTCATAGCTAGGGGTAAAACAACTTTTGACCCATACTATTTTCTTTTTATTTCGCGTAATCAACAGCTCTAACTTCACGTACCACTGTCACTTTAATGTGTCCAGGATACTCTAATTCGTCTTCGATACGTTTTCTAACATCACGAACTAGTAGAATCGCCTCATCATCAGAAACCTCTTCTGGTTTAACTAACACTCTAATTTCACGACCGGCTTGAATTGCAAAACTTCGCTCAACTCCAGGGAAGTCATTAGCAATATGCTCTAAACGTTCTAAACGTTTGATATAATTTTCTAGTGATTCACTTCTAGCACCTGGTCTAGCAGCTGACAATGCATCAGCAGCTGCTACTAAAACTGAAATAACAGAAGTTGCTTCAATATCACCATGATGGGATGCAACAGCATTAATCACAACAGTATTTTCTTTGTACTTACTAACAAGTTCAGTTCCAATCTCCACATGAGAGCCATCTACTTCATGATCTAGTGCTTTACCAATATCATGTAGTAAGCCAGCTCGTTTTGCTAGTGTCACATCTTCGCCAACCTCTGCTGCTAATACACCAGCTAGTTTAGCAACTTCAATCGAATGATTTAAGACATTTTGTCCATAGCTAGTTCTAAACTTCAATCTACCTAGAACCTTAATTAAATCTGGATGAAGCGAGTGAACCCCAACCTCAAATGCAGCATTCTCCCCGTATTCACGAATACGTTCATCCATTTCTTTACGAGATTTTTCAACCATTTCTTCAATACGAGCAGGATGAATACGGCCATCTTGAATTAATTTTTCTAAAGTCATCCGAGCGATTTCACGTCTGATTGGATCAAAACCTGATAAAACCACTGCTTCAGGAGTATCATCAATAATTAAGTCAATACCTGTTAACGTTTCTAGTGTTCTGATATTACGTCCCTCTCGACCAATGATGCGACCTTTCATATCATCATTTGGTAAGTTAACGACTGTTACAGTTAATTCTGAAATTTGATCAGCTGCACTTCTTTGAATCGCTAAAGATAGTATATTACGTGCTTTACGATCAGCTTCTTCTTTAGCACGTTGCTCACTTTCTTTAACCATCACTGCTCTTTCATGAGTTAGTTCTTCTTTTGTTTCTGTCATGATGATCTCTTTTGCTTCATCTTGCGATAATTCTGCGATTCGCTCAAGCTCATCTTGTTGTTTCGATATTAAAACTGATACTTCTTTTTCTCGTTCATCAATTAATTGTTTTTTCGAATCAACTTTTTCTTCTTTTTCCTCTACTGAACGCTCACGCTTTTCTAAGAAATCATCTTTACGATCAAGATTACTTTCTCGTTGCAGCAAACGATTTTCTTGACTCTTAAGCTCAGATCTTTCTTCCCTTAGTTCACCCTCTACTTCTAGTCGATGTCGTTGATTCTCTTCCTTCGCCTCCAACAAATACTCTTTTTTAAGAGTTTCAGCTTCTTTTTGCGCCTGTTCGATAATGCCACTAGCAGTATTATTAGCTCCTGCTATCGATTTCTCATACCGAGCCTTTACAATAACATAGCCAATTGCTAGACCTACAATTAAACCGATGATAGTGAGGAGTACCGTAGTCATAAAAAACACCTCCATACTATCTTTCTTTATTTTATTTTGTTTACTTTATAAAATAAAACTTTTTTAATGAAAAAATATAAATATATAGATAAACTATACACTATCCATTCTAAGCTTTGTTATATGGAGTGTCAACTTAAAAAGTAAATTGTCATGACTCCCTAACTACTTTGCTAAACAACAAAATCAAATTAAAACAGAGGTTTTTTTACTATTAATAGGCATAAAGTTTTAAAGTTCTTGTTTTCTTTTGAGTTTATTATCATTATAAGGATTGTTATTAAATTAGGTGTTTTCTACATATAAAAAACTCACCTAATTTAAAGGCGAGTTTTTTGAATTTATATTATTCTTTATCTAAATCTAGAGCTATGTCTTCTGTTACTTCTTCCTCAACTACTTCTACATCATCAATATTATAAGCAATACGTACTTTATTATAGATTTCCTCCATCATGTCAGGGTGATCTGCTAAATATTTCTTAGCATTTTCTCTTCCTTGACCGATGCGCTCTTCTTGGTATGAATACCAAGCACCACTCTTATTGACAATATCTTCTTCAGATGCCATATCAAGTAGTTCTCCTTCTTGAGAAATGCCTTCTCCGTACATAATGTCAACTTCAGCTACTTTAAATGGTGGCGCTACTTTATTTTTCACTACTTTTATCTTAGTACGATTCCCAATAATATCTGTTCCCGTTTTTAATTGTTCTGCACGGCGTACTTCTAAACGAACTGTTGCATAAAATTTCAAAGCACGGCCACCAGGTGTTACCTCTGGATTACCAAACATAACCCCAACTTTTTCCCTAATTTGGTTGATGAAGATAGCTATTGTTTTAGTTTTATTAATCGTTCCAGATAATTTTCTTAATGCTTGTGACATCAAACGAGCTTGAAGCCCAACATGAGCATCCCCCATCTCGCCATCTATCTCAGCTCTTGGTACTAAGGCTGCCACAGAATCGACTACTACAATGTCAATCGCACCACTAGAAACTAGAGCCTCAGCAATATTCAATCCTTGCTCGCCTGTATCTGGTTGTGATAGTAATAACTCATCAATATTAACTCCTAAAGCTTGAGCATATTTTGGATCCAAGGCATGCTCTGCATCAATAAATGCGGCTGTTCCACCTTCTTTTTGTACAGCTGCAATAGCATGTAGAGCTACTGTTGTCTTACCTGAACTCTCAGGCCCATAAATTTCAATGATTCTTCCACGAGGGTAGCCACCTACACCTAATGCTGAGTCAAGAGCAAGTGAGCCACTAGAAATCGTTGAAATTTGCGTGTCAACTTTTTCTCCTAATTTCATTACAGAACCTTTACCAAAATCTTTTTCTATTTTCTTTAAAGCAGCATCTAAGGCTGCTTGGCGATTATCTGACATATGTAATACCTCCAGTTTCATTTCTCTTCACTTGTTATCATACTTTTTTTAAATAGAAAAAGCAATAGGAAAGCGAACAAATATTCGCTTTTATTTTACTGCATTGCGAATTAAGTTATAGCCATGCTTTAAGGCTCCATTTTTAATATATGCCAAATCACGTTTAATAACTCGTTCTTCTTTTATAATGTTATCTTTGCTAATAAGGCTAAAATAAATAATTCCCTCAGGCAAGCGCTCTTCAACTTTTGATAGATCTCCTAGAATGACTAAACAATAATTTGAGCCAAACAACCGATTTCCTAATTTGCCAATTAAAGTATCCATCTCTTTAGCTTCAGCTATTAGATTTGCAGCTAGTACTTTTTCAAGTGCTTTTATATTAGGGACTGCGATAGACCCTACTAAAACACCTTTAGCACTTGATGTGTGAGTCCCTTGTAAATAGATATCACCACCTGTTACTAAGTCAATAATTGATAACGTTTTGTTTTTCCGAGATAGCTCATTTATAGCAACCTCTTGAATAGTCAGATTTTCTCCGTAACCATAGAAAAATTCCCCAACTTTTTCCATAATACTTACTTCCATCTTATCAAGTAACACTTTGGCATCAACGTCCGTCACAGCTTGTGCGGTAATTCTTAACATCACTTCATTTGACTTAGCATAAGGTGCTATAGTGGGATTGCTTTGATGGTCAATCAATTCAGCTAAATCTGTCACAATTTGAGACTCTCCAATATTAATAAAACGAAAATACCTTGATTTTAAATGTAGGTGACTTGGTGATAACTCTATTAAAAGCGGGATAACTTCTTGCCTAAACATCGTCTCTAATTCCCTTGGTGGTCCAGGTAGCGTTAAATAATAAGTATCTCGATGCTTAATAAGTGAACCACAAGCCAGGCCAGTTGGATTTTGGATTGTTACGCCATCAGCAAAAGTTAGTGCTTGCTTTTTATTGTTTTCTGGCATGATTTTATCAGTAGATGAAAACAAATGAGTAATCTTCTCAAGAGCTACTTCATCATACACTAAGTTTTCTCCAATAAATTTACTCAAACTCTCTTTTGTTAAATCATCTGTTGTTGGTCCTAAACCACCACATAAAATAACTAATTCACTTCTTGATGAAGCTAGCTTGATTGTTTCAAGTAGCCGATTTTGATTATCGCCAACTGTCGTTTCAAAATAAACCTCATAACCTAAATCTGCTAGTTCTTTTGATAAGAAAGCGCCGTTCGTATTAATAATTTGTCCCAGTAATAATTCTGTACCGACTATAATTAACTCTGTTTTCATATCCATCCCCCACTACTTATAAAATACGCTAATCTTATTTCATTCTATCACAGACTTTCAACGAACATATTTTTAAAAACTTCTATTAACCTCATTTTGATACTGTGTGATATTATTCGCAATTTTTCATTTAACCCTCATGCTAGAGTGATAAATTCCTAAAAATACAAGCTTTATTATTGATTTTATCAGCCATCACAGGTATTCTTATGAATGAAATAGGCAAAGTTCTATTAAGGAAAAAAGTGAGGAATTGAACGATATGAAAGAAACAAATATTCCAAAGGCAACTGCCAAAAGGCTTCCATTATACTATAGATACTTGAAATTTTTACATACGTCGGGGAAAAAAAAGGTATCATCAACTGAATTAAGTGAAGCGATTAAAGTAGATAGTGCTACTATCCGTCGTGATTTTTCTTATTTTGGAGAGTTGGGAAAACGTGGTTATGGTTATGACGTCGAAAAATTGATGGATTTTTTTGCTAAAACACTTAGTGAAGACCGTTTAACTAATGTTGCTTTAGTCGGTGTTGGTAACTTAGGACATGCCTTAATTAATTACAGATTTCATCAAAGTAACAGTATTCGTATTAGTGCTGCCTTTGACGTTAAAGAAGATATTGTTGGACGTATATTAGATGGTGTCCCTGTTTATCATTCTGATGAGTTGATTGAACAAATCAGTGATCAACATATTGAAGTCGCTATTCTAACTGTCCCACCAGAATCAGCTCAAGAAAATGCTGAAAAATTGGTTGAGGCTGGTATCAAAGGGATTATGAATTTTACACCTATTAGTTTAGATGTTCCAAAAGGTGTTCAAATTCAAAATGTTGATTTAACTAATGAAATGCAAACATTAATTTACTTCTTATCAAATTATAACGAAGAGTAAAAAGAGGTTCTGTAGTACCCACACACCCCACAAAGTTAGAACTAAACATCTAACCTTGTGGGGTGTATTTTTTTATTTTAGTTAAATATTAAATAAAATAACTAATAAATTCATTCCAACATGAGCTATTATTGGTGAGATGAGACTTTTTGAGTAATGGTAAATGAAATAAAATAAAATGCCTAATCCTGTGTAAGTTAAAATATGTCCCCCGCCATGCATCAAAGCAAATAAAAGCGAACTGATCAAAATAGAAAAAGTTACAGGTAACTTTTGATTTAGAAAATTAATCATACTATAACGAAATACACACTCTTCCATAATAGGAACAAATACAATCGGAATAAGTAACAACCAACTATTTCCTTGACTAATAGGCAATTGATTTAGCATATTAAAAGGAATTTGTGTCCTTTGGATAACAAAATGACTCAACCAAATCATAAAAAATTGAAATAAAACTCCTACTAACATACCAAATATACCACTTAATAAAATTTTACTAGTCAACACTTTTGATAAACTAATTTTTTGAGCCGTTTGATAATATATATATACGACTAAACTGGTACATATCATATAAATTAACAGTATTATCACTATTTGAATTAGTAAGTTAGGAAAAAATGCGGTGACATATACCGGCATATTAATGGCGAACAGAAAGAAAAAAACACTCCAAAGCATATTTTTATTAATCGACATAAACTAACCCCTCTCACTTCTAAAATATAATAGCATACTCTTTAAAAATATGCGCATTTTACTTGCAAAAAAAATAGTTAATAGGTATTATAGTAAGTGTAATTAGCACTTGAATATATCGAGTGCTAAAATTTGAAATATTACGGGGGGATACACATTGTTAAAACCATTAGGAGATCGTGTTATGATTAAGGTACAAGAAGCAGAGGAAACTACTGCTAGCGGGTTGGTATTAACATCTGCATCAAAAGAAAAATCTCAAACAGGAACAATTGTTGCTATTGGAAATGGACGTACATTAGATAATGGAACAGTTTTACCTATGAGTGTTGAAGTCGGTCAAACCGTCGTATTTGAAAAATATACTGGTCAAGAAATCACAGATGCAGGCGAAGATTTCTTAATTCTTCATGAACAAGATATCATCGCAATCGTAGAATAATAAATAAAAAAAATTAACGAGGTGGAATAATATGGGAAAAGATATTAAATTTTCTGAAGACGCACGTAGCTCAATGATGCGTGGTGTTGATACACTAGCAGATATTGTAAAAGTAACATTAGGACCTAAAGGACGTAATGTGGTTTTAGATAAATCATTTGGTTCACCACTCATCACAAATGACGGGGTGACAATTGCTAAAGAGGTAGAATTAGAAGACCGCTTTGAGAACATGGGAGCTCAATTAGTAGCTGAAGTTGCATCAAAAACAAATGACATTGCTGGAGATGGTACAACGACTGCTACTGTGTTAACTCAAGCGATTGTTCGTGAAGGGTTAAAAAATGTGACAGCTGGAGCTAATCCTATTGGAATTCGTACAGGAATTGAAATGGCAACTAAAGAAGCTGTTAAAGCATTACATGACTTATCTCAACAAGTCGATTCTAAAGAATCAATTGCTCAAGTTGCAGCTGTTTCTTCTGGTAGTGACACTGTAGGTACTTTGATTTCTGAGGCTATGGCTAAAGTTGGTAACGACGGAGTTATTACAATTGAGGAATCTAAAGGAATTGAAACAGAATTAGAAGTTGTTGAGGGGATGCAATTTGATCGTGGGTACTTATCTCAATATATGGTAACAGACAATGACAAAATGGAAGCTGTTTTAGAAAGTCCATATATTTTAATTACAGATAAAAAAATCTCTAATATCCAAGATATTTTACCTTTACTTGAACAAATTTTACAACAAAACAAACCATTAGTTATTATTGCTGATGATGTTGACGGGGAAGCTCTACCTACTCTTGTCTTAAATAAAATTAGAGGAACATTCAATGTCGCAGCTGTCAAAGCACCAGGTTTTGGCGATAGACGTAAAGAGATGCTTGAAGACATTGCTGTTTTAACTGGTGGTACAGTTATCACTGAAGAATTAGGTTTAGACCTAAAAGATACAACTTTAGAAGCTTTAGGAAGTGCAAGTAAAGTTGTTATTACAAAAGATACAACAACAATTGTTGAAGGAAATGGTAATAAAGAAGCTATTAAAAACCGCGTTGAATTAATCCGTTCTCAAGCAGCTGATACAACATCAGAATTTGACCGTGAAAAATTACAAGAACGCTTAGCTAAATTATCTGGTGGTGTTGCTGTTGTTAAAGTCGGAGCAGCTACTGAAACAGAATTAAAAGAGTTAAAATTACGTATTGAAGATGCGCTTAATGCAACTCGTGCTGCTGTTGAAGAAGGCATCGTTCCTGGTGGAGGTACAGCTTTTGTCAATGTACTTGAAAAAGTATCTAATGTAAAAGCAGACGGTGATGAGCAAACTGGGATTAATATTGTCCTACGTGCATTAGAAGAGCCTGTTCGTCAAATCGCAGAAAATGCTGGAATGGAAGGCTCTGTTATTGTTGACAAGCTAAAACATGCTAAGCCTGGTATAGGTTATAACGCTAAAACAAATGAGTGGGTAAACATGATTGAAGCAGGTATTGTCGATCCAACTAAAGTAAGTCGCTCAGCTTTACAAAATGCTGCAAGTGTTGCTGCTTTATTATTAACTACTGAGGGTGTTATTGCAGATGTTAAATCTAATGACCTGCCTCCTATGCCAGGTGGTATGGATCCATCAATGATGGGCGGTATGATGTAAACTCTTTAAAAGACTTACGTTGATATAAAAAGAACCACATGAGGATTTTACTCTCATGTGGTTTTTTGATGTGGAATGTGATGTGAACTAGTTAACTTTCTTTTTGAGAGTGTAATATAAACCGTGTAAGTAACCTACCATCCTAGGTAGTGGGTTGCTTCGCGGTTTTTCTTTTTTTACAATAGATTAAAGGAGTGGTAAGTCATGACAAAAAAGAAAAAAGATCAAAAATCAGCGAAGTTAGCTCAATCAATTATTGATGCCTATCAACCAGAATCGGTTGAAGACATGCAAGAAGCCCTAAAAGATGTTTTTGGACCGATGTTTGAAGCAATGCTTCGTGGAGAATTAGATAATCATTTAGGTTATGAGAATCAGTCAAGACAAGAAAAAGAAACTCAAAACAGACGGAATGGATATGGAAATAAAAAATTAAAAACAAGTTTTGGTGAATTAGACATTCAGGTTCCTAGAGATAGAGACGCTTCTTTTGAGCCAGAAATTATTCCTAAAAGAAGCAGAGACGTTTCAAGTATTGAAGGAAAAGTTCTTTCTATGTATGCCAAAGGCATGAGTCAACGAGATATTGCCTCGACAATTGAAGATATTTATGGTTTTACTATTTCTCATGATATGGTGTCGGATATCACAGATCAAATATTACCAGAACTTGAGGAATGGCAAATCAGACCTCTGGCCAAATGCTATGCCTTCTTGTTTGTCGATTGTATGTATGTCACTCTAAGAGAAAATTATGAAGTGAAAGAATGTGCGGTGTATACAATTCTTGGTTATGATTTAAAAGGAAATAAAGAAATTCTAGGTCTTTGGCTAAATCAAACAGAATCGAAAAATAGATGGATGCAGATTTTTGATGAGATTAAAGAGCGTGGCGTTGAAGATATTTTGTTTATTTCAATGGATGGTGTATCAGGGCTTGAAAATGGAGCCAAAGCTATTTTCCCAGGTGTTGTCGTTCAACGTTGTCTGGTCCATTTAGTTAGAAATGCCCTTCGTTATGTGCCAAGTAAAAGTTATAAAGAGGTTTGTAAGGATATGAAGTCTTTTTACAGTGCCTCCTCTTTAAAAGCGGCTCAAACAGCTTTTGATACCTTTCAAACAAAGTGGGCAGTCTATCCTGGAGCTATTGATGTTTGGAAAAGAAATTTCCACCATGTCGAACAATTATTTGATTACGGCTCAGCTATTCGAAAAATAATGTACACGACAAATGCTGTAGAAAGTGTTCACTCTAGTTTCCGCAAGGTAACTAAAAAAGGAGCTTTCCCTAATGAGAATGCCCTTCTTAAGCTATTATATCTTCGAGTGAAAGAACTTCAAAGTAAATGGGAAGGTGGGCATGTTCATAATTGGGCTATGGTGCTTAACCAATTAACGGTCAACGACTCTTTTTCAAAACGTGTCGAAAAATATAATCGTTACTAATCAAAATAAGTGAGACATATAAAATTTGACAACGAGTCTCTCGTCCTGCGATTTTTTATCGGGACAAGAGGTTTATTAAAAATACCCTCTTATTCCTAGAGATTATCACAGGACGACTCATTGTCAAATTGAGTTTCTATTTTTATTTTTAAGGAATTTACACACTTAACTTGACAAACCCTTCTTTTTATTCTTAATAGTTCCTCTTCTTCTTTAATAAAATCTTTTCTTACTTCTTTTTTTACTTCTGAAAAAAAGCCCAAAATATTATCATCGGGATTAAAACAATGTGTAATCTCATCTTCAACCTTATAATAAACTTGACCTTCGAATTTAATATCAGGATTATTAAGTACAAGTTTTTTGACACTTTTATCTACTTTCTTTAAATCTTCTCTTATAGCATCAATATAATCAAAATAAATTTTAATTACACACCTATTATAATCTGCAATTGTATATTGGTTGCGTCAAGAATTATGTGTAAATGGAAAATCCATTCCATTATTTTAAGTTAAAACATTGATTCTAATGTATCTTGAATTTCCTTAAATCCTTTATGCACTCTACCTAAAAACTTTTGGTTATATTCATTGAACTGAGAAACAAGGAATCTCTCCAGAGATTCTTCATTAGGAAATTGTTCTTTTCTCTTTGTATATTTTTTTAACTGTTTATTGAATCCCTCAATCAAGTTAGTTGAGTAGATAGTTCTTCTGATTGATGGCGGGAAGTTATAGAAAGTTAATATAGCAGGATTCATGAGTAACTTCACAACTCGTGGATACTGCTTTTTCCATTTTTCTGTCATAAAAGTTACTTGTTCAATTGCTTCCTCTTTTGAAAGAGCTTGATAGACAGTTTTAAAATCATCACAGATTTCTTTTCTATCCTTAACACGAACTTTATGAGCAATATTTCTAGAGACATGAACACAACATTGTTGAAATTGAGCATTTGGATAGACACTATGGATGCTATCGTGAATACCGTTTAAACCATCAGTTACAACTAATAAAACCTCTTCTAAACCACGGTCTTTTAGGTCTTGAAGTATCTCTTTCCAAATGTAGGCAGATTCAGTTGGAGCAATAGTAAATCCTAGAACTTCTTTGGTTCCATCTAACCGGATACCAATTACTATGTAAATAGCTTCTTTTGCTACGGTTTTCCTTTTTACTGGAATATGAGTAGCATCCATAAAAATAACTGAGTATTTAGCCTCTAAAGTTCTTTCTTTAAAAGCTAAAACATCTTCAGATACAATTTTACTTATGTTTGAAATAGTTTGTGGCGTGTAATAATGACCATACATCTTTTCAATTAAATCAGAGATTTCAGACATCGTTATTCCTTTTTGAAATAGCTGAATAATAGTCGTTTCTAAAGAGTCATTGGTTCTTTTATAAGCAGGTAATGTTTGTTGAGAAAACTCACCATTCCTATCTCTAGGGATTACTAAATTTAGTTCTCCATACTCCGTTTTAAATGAACGTGAATAATTCCCATTTCGGGAATTACCTGAATTAAATCCAGATCTATCATATTTTTCATAGTCAAGAAATGCTGTCAGTTCAGCTTTTAATAATGAATTAATAGCTAGCTCTAGATGATGGCGAAACAAATCATCCAAATCACCTTTATTGATTAGTGTTTCCATAATTTCTGTAGTAAAATTATTCATGAGAAAGTCCTCCTATAAAATTTTTGTGTGGTAACTTTAATTTTACAGAATGGACTTTCTTTTTTTCTACCCTAAATTTCTATTTACACAAAATATTTTACGCTATCTGTATATTGAATTGGCAACACTTTTCTGTACAAAAATTATACGGTCTTTATTTTATTTAGATAGTTATTCTATGTTCTGCTAAATAACCTGTTTCAACTCCCAATCTAAACGGTAATTAATCGGGGATTGATAGCCAAGCTTGCCATGTTTTCTAAACTTGTTCCACCAATTGACATAATCCATTAACTCATATTGTAGTTCAAACAATGAGTCAAAAGATTGTTGGTAAATAAACTCAATTTTAAAAGCTCGATAGGTTGCTTCTGCCACAGCGTTGTCATAGGGGCAGCCAGGACGTGATAAAGACCGTTTTATCTGAAACACATCCAATAATTCATCAATACTTTGGTTATCAAATTCTTTTCCTCGGTCTGTATGAAAAATTTCAACATCATCTAATGGCTGTTCAATCGTTCCGATTGCCTGTAGCACAAGGTCCACAGATTTGTTAGGACCACTAGAATGCCCAACTATTTCTCGATTGAACAAATCGAGAATAAAGCAGACATAATGCCACTTTTTGCCTACTTTAACATAGGTTAAATCTGTCACTAAAGCTTCCATAGGTTGCATTTTATCAAATTGACGTGATAAAACATTATCGATTTTCTGTTCATTTTTAGTCGTTGCTTGAGGTTTAAATTTCAGTGTTGTGTAGCTTGAAATGAAATTAAACTTATTCATGATTCGTCGTATCCTTCTTCTTGAAACAATTAATCCTTGATCGTTTAAATCATCTTTAATTCTTCTTGCTCCGTAGGAGTTACGGCTATCTGTAAATGACTCAATGACTGCTTTTTCAACAATAGCTTCTGATTTTTTTCTTTTGACTTCATAATAATAAGCCCCACGAGAAATTTCTAATTTTCGACACATCGCTGATACACTATACTTCTTTTTGTTTTCCCTAACAACTTCTACTTTCGTCCGAATATCAGCGCCGCTTGCTTTAAAATATCATTCTCCATCATCAGTTCTTTATTTAGTTTTCGTCATTCACGCAACTCTTTTTCTTCTGGTGTCAAATTATCTTTCTCTTTGAATGATCCTGACTGATTATATTGTTTTACCCATTTATCAAAGGTTGATGGTGTCAGGTCATATTCTCTTAAAATATCTTTTCTAGGTTTTCCTGATTTATGCAGTTCCACCATTTGTTTCTTAAATGATTCTTTGAAGGTCCGTCTTGGTTTTCTGTTAGTTGTCATGAAATAAGCTCCTACTTTGTTTTTTATTAAGTATAGACACCTTATCTTTATTGTTCAACTAAGTGTAACCTATTCATATAAATAAGATATATGTGGATTATTGTCTAATTCCTTTACTATCTCTTCCTTAATTTCCCCCATTTCTTTTAATAAAGATTTATTTAATTTTATATGAGGCTTGCTCAATATCTCATCTAAATTAAAACTCACACGACCTTCATTAACTTCTACTGGTAAATGTCCATGTTGAGAATAATGGCTCTTCGTCAAATCGTGTTGATATTTAAAAATTGATAAAATAAGGGCATTAGAAGAAGGGGGATTTTTCCTCCTTCTTCTTTTTAATTAAATTGAAATGATTGACCTTGAATAAGGAAAATCCGTCGCTTAAAAGTTAAGAAATTTCGGTAACCATAGGCTGTTCGTTTGATAGCTTTGATTCGGTTGTTAATTCCTTCTAAAAAACCATTTGAATAAGAATAATTTAAAGCATTGGTAACACCTTGCCTGAAGGTTTGGAATGTTTTGAATTTGGCTTTAAATTCCTTAGGAAGCTCATTAGAGATAGAATGAGTTAATTCTAAAAATAAGTCTGAATCCTTTGTTTCATAAGCATATTTTAACTCTTGTATATAATCATATGCGATTTTTATAGTTGAGTTATAGGAAAGAAGTTCTTCAATGACACCAACTTGTGTCATACTTTTATTGAAAAGAGGATAATTACTATATGTAGTGGCACTTAATTGACTAGAGTCTTTTAAAAATAGTTTCCAATATTTTTTTATTCTCCGGTATTGTTTTGCTTCTTCATTATCATAACGTTTTAATTGATTCATTTCTTTTATTCTTAGTTGATTAAAAGAACGATTGATATGCTGAATGATATGGAATCTATCTGTCACAATCTCTGCATGTGGAAATACAGTTTTAAGAAGGCCACCGTAGTTGGCATTCATATCCATGACGAGAAACTTCACTTTTAACCGCTCTTTTCTGGAGTATTTCAGGAAGTACTTAATAAGAGAGAAGAGACGTCTATCTGGTAAAATATCAATAATCTTTTTACTTTCAGCATCAGCACAAATAAAGCTCATACCAGATTGACATGACTTAGTTGATTTAAATTCATCGACACATAGTACTTTTGGTAGATGTTGAAAGTTGGTTAGACAGTGGTTGGTAAAGTCGTATAAAACACGTTGTACCGTGTTATCAGAAACATGATGGAATCTAGCGATCTCTTTTCTTGAACGATCTTCTTTCAAATCTAAGGCGATTTGATACTTTAATGTTTTCGATATATGACAATAGTCATCGACTAACGCAGTATCAGCACTGAATGTTGTATGACATTCTTTACATAGATATCGTTCTCTTTTAAGTTCTAAATAAGTTGTGACCCTATTAAACTCTGGTAGTTGTGTTTTAGTAGTATAAGTACCATTTTTAACACACGTATTCTGATGACAAGAGGGGCATATTCTGTCTGGAGACGTTAGTCTTCCCCTTATTATATTTGAGCGTCTACCTCTAATAGTAGCCTCAGTTAACCAATCTTTTTCAAAAATAATAGATTTGTCTGTTAAATTAAGTAATTTTCTAGTATGATTATCCATGGGAACATCCTCCTAATAATTTGGTTTTTGTCGACTTTATTTTATCATGTTTGGATGTTCCTTTTTGTATTTAAAAACAAAAAATCGTATTAATGGAAACTATCCATCAACACGATTTATTATAGACCCAGAATAATTTCTTAGTAGGTTTAAAAACCTATAAGAAAAAAATTCATCATAAACTTTACTAGAACTAAGTTTTCTGAAATCAATGTAGTCTTTTTCTTTCATATTTTTTTTAAAATATACTTCTATAGATTCTACCAACACTCTTCCAGAACTTATTAAATTTACAGTATAAGTATTAATTAATGTATACATTTCTTCTTCATTCAAACTCATTCTTTTATGGAGTATTGAATCGTTCGTATAAATAATAAAGTCGGAAAGCATAAGATTTAGATTACATCTAAATACCTTATACAGCCTAAATAATTCTACGAAATGTCTTGTTTTTTCAACGTAATTTTCTACCATTATTTTCTCTTCTAAACTTAAATCTGCTATTTTTATTTCTTTTGTCCTATTAGTAAAATAATAATATTTATCTTTAATCATTTTTAACTCCTAATTACTTATTTCATTGTATGTATCCCATATAAATCTTACTAACGCAACAGATGAATTAACTGAATAGGTTACACTTAGTTGAACAATAAAGATAAGGTGTCTATACTTAATAAAAAACAAAGTAGGAGCTTATTTCATGACAACTAACAGAAAACCAAGACGGACCTTCAAAGAATCATTTAAGAAACAAATGGTGGAACTGCATAAATCAGGAAAACCTAGAAAAGATATTTTAAGAGAATATGACCTGACACCATCAACCTTTGATAAATGGGTAAAACAATATAATCAGTCAGGATCATTCAAAGAGAAAGATAATTTGACACCAGAAGAAAAAGAGTTGCGTGAATGACGAAAACTAAATAAAGAACTGATGATGGAGAATGATATTTTAAAGCAAGCGGCGCTGATATTCGGACGAAAGTAGAAGTTGTTAGGGAAAACAAAAAGAAGTATAGTGTATCAGCGATGTGTCGAAAATTAGAAATTTCTCGTGGGGCTTATTATTATGAAGTCAAAAGAAAAAAATCAGAAGCTATTGTTGAAAAAGCAGTCATTGAGTCATTTACAGATAGCCGTAACTCCTACGGAGCAAGAAGAATTAAAGATGATTTAAACGATCAAGGATTAATTGTTTCAAGAAGAAGGATACGACGAATCATGAATAAGTTTAATTTCATTTCAAGCTACACAACACTGAAATTTAAACCTCAAGCAACGACTAAAAATGAACAGAAAATCGATAATGTTTTATCACGTCAATTTGATAAAATGCAACCTATGGAAGCTTTAGTGACAGATTTAACCTATGTTAAAGTAGGCAAAAAGTGGCATTATGTCTGCTTTATTCTCGATTTGTTCAACCTAGAAATAGTTGGGCATTCTAGTGGTCCTAACAAATCTGTGGACCTTGTGCTACAGGCAATCGGAACGATTGAACAGCCATTAGATGATGTTGAAATTTTTCATACAGACCGAGGAAAAGAATTTGATAACCAAAGTATTGATGAATTATTGGATGTGTTTCAGATAAAACGGTCTTTATCACGTCCTGGCTGCCCCTATGACAACGCTGTGGCAGAAGCAACCTATCGAGCTTTTAAAATTGAGTTTATTTACCAACAATCTTTTGACTCATTGTTTGAACTACAATATGAGTTAATGGATTATGTCAATTGGTGGAACAAGTTTAGAAAACATGGCAAGCTTGGCTATCAATCCCCGATTAATTACCGTTTAGATTGGGAGTTGAAACAGGTTATTTAGCAGAACATAGAATAACTATCTAAATAAAATAAAGACCTTATAATTTTTGTACAGAAAAGTGTTGCCAATTCACTACCAGTACCTAACTTTGACCGACTATTATTATTAGAAGAGGCATTACTATCAACAGCCCATGTTTCACTAAATAAAGAGTTTACTTATTCAAAAGCATTCATTGAACAAAGTAAACATAAAATAAAAATAAATCAGACAGTATTATTGGGAATACAGGAAGCATTGATTATCAGACAAGAATTTAAGAGTAAATCTTTTAAATATTTAACAAGTGAACTATCAATTGAAAATATTTATAATTCACTGAACCTAACTAAAAAAGATATTACGGATAATAATATGATTTCCTTCTTAAATTATTACTATTTAACTATTGAAAAAACTAATAATAAAAATCTTAATGACTTTCTAAATTCGACTAGACATAATAATTTTCAATACAAAACTACAAAAAATTTAGAGCAAGAAAATATCAACAAACGAAAAGAAGCAATAAAAAGATTATATACAAGAGGAGCAACATTAGAAGAAATTGCTATTCGGCTTAATATATCATTACGGACTGTTAAGTACAATTTTAAAGATATACAGTTATCAGAAGATGAAATTAAAAAAGCAAAAAGTAATCGTAATCTTGTTCTTGACCTTACTGACGATTAACATTTGGAAATAATACCAATATGTGGTATTATAGACGTAGAAAAAGAGGCATACGCTAATATGCCTCTTGCAGTAGAATTAGCCGTTAAAAAGACGGTGGCTTTATAAAATGTGCTTAACCATCTTAACTCGCCAAAGTTAGAAGATGGTTATTTTTTTTGATTAAATTTCAATATCGCAATCACTAACATTGCAAAACTAATTGCAAACATTAATGCTTCGTATACTGACAAAGCTAGTCCTTTCTAGGGTACAGCCTGTAATTATAATCATAAAGGCATCACCCTCTTTCAAGAGTTTAGCCACCATCTTTTTCACCTCTATATTCTACTGACGACAGTATAACATAATTTCATGAATAAATATTAGTTCTTTACAAAATAGACACAACCTACCTATCATCAAACAGCTAGCTCTTCTAATTTTCAATTACATAACAAAAAATCTCCAACTATTTATTAAACTCATCTAAAAAAGACTGAAACGAATTAGTCTGAACATCTAACAGTTCTATTTTGGTTCCTCTTAATTTTCGTTTAATTTCTTTTTTTCGTGGTTGTTTTATTATCTCTTGATTTTTATTTGGTGCCTTAATAGGTGGAAAATTATTTTCCTCAGCTAATCTATTGTAGTGATTAACTAAATTAAGCTGTGTACTTTCCACTAAACTACTTACTTCTTTATAGTTTGGAATATAAAGATAAACGTAATTAGTTTTTCTTTCTTTAGGTGAATGAGTCCTTAGAGAAATAGTTATAATTTTATTCAAGTATTTCATTTTCACTTCAAAGTAAAAAGAATCCGTTGTTTTAGAAACACTAGATTTTACTTGTTGAACAGCTGATATTTTATTTAGACCTTCTCTTATACTTTGTGAAATAATTTCATAATACCTTTTGGACACATCATTTCTGTCCTGAAAAAAATTGATTTCTTTACCATCAATAATCAAAATTGAAACACCTTCTTCACTTTCTCTATTAATTTAATCATATCATATTTCAAATTTTATAAATTAAATAATCTTCGATGACTCAAACCAAGAAAAGGTGCAACGTAAACCAAAAATCATTACATCCAAATTCTATACTTCCCCACTCAAGAACGTTGTAAAAACAACGTATTAGTTACATAGTTAGAAGCCAAAGACATTGCTAGATGTGGATTTAGATGTATTTTGTGATGAAATCAGTGAAGATAAATTTTAAATCTTTCTATAGTTACTGACAATACTAGAGAAGCTATTTTATATTTAGATGTGAATTGTGATGTAAAACCCAATAACCACCAAAATAAACTTAACTATAAATTTAATAACTAATTAAACATTCGTCTTTAACTGTGTTTTCGTTATTTTTTTATGTTTTAACAGTAGGTTAAACCTAAAAACCTAACTTTATCATCAATGATGGGCGGTATGATGTAAACTACGTTTTAGACCTATAATAATATAGAAAACCCCACATGAGAATTAATTCTCATGTGGGGTTTTCATATAAATAGACTATTAACTAATCCATAAATATTTTTTAACATACTTGTTTGTACTTAAATACTTTACTTTTTATTTTTATCACCAAGTCGTTCATGGCGGGAGGATTTTAATGACTTAGTATTTTTAGTAAGTTTAAAAACAGAAAATACAGATTTGTTTGCTTGTCCTTTTTTATTTGCCAACATACGCTTTTCTCTGTCTGTTTTGGCTACAGGATGATTAGTTTTTCTATTTTTTACTACAATAAAGAGCACAACTAAAATACATGCAACTACAATCACACCTATAATTAGCAATGTATGTGTTGGCTTAGATTTGCCACCTACCATGGTGCTATTTAACCGACTGGCTTCTTCTTTAGTGATTGTAAAAGGTTCTTGAAATTCAAACTCACGGTTATTAGTTTTAGCGACTAAATGTAATAGGTAATCACCTGCCTTAAAACGCTCTGAATCTAAAGGAATTTCATATTCAAAACTTGAATACGGTGCCATACTCATATCTTTTGTTTGGTGAGTGTATATAGGTTCTTTTTTTCCTTTAGCCATATAAACTTCTGATTGAATCTCTAAATGGCTTAAAATACGTGGTTCTGGATTTTGTAATTTAGCAGCTATGATATTTTTATAGTTCCTCTGACTTGCTTGAACACTTAGTAAATTTAATTGTACTGGAACTTGCTTGTCATTTTCAGAAAGTCTAACTCCTATGACATAAGAAAAATTATTTTTTGCTTGAATATCTGTTACTTCTTCTTTAGTATCACGATTATTTTTTTCAAAAAAATGTAAGCCACCTAAAACGATACCATCAAATGGCTTATCTGGGACTTTAACAGGTATTTTAACTGTTTTTGATTCATTAGCTCCTAACTCAACATCTGGTATGTCATCCACTAAGCTAGAAAAAGGGATACTTAATGATTTTTCTAGTTTTGGAGATGTTTTACTATAATCAATAATACCATTATTATTTGTAATAGCTGTATTAGCTAAAATACTCACCGTCATTTTTTGATCTGTTTTATTTTGAATATCTACTTCCAAATGCTCAACCGTTCCAGGTTTAACTCGTAAATCATAATAAGACTTCGTTTTATCCCGCTGATTTTTGGATTGTTGTGTAGAAACAGAAAATGGCATCTCTTTAGCGCTAACCTGTTTACTTGTAAAAACAAAACACATTATAAAGCCAAGTAAAATAACTAAACTTAATCTTTTACGTTGCATAAAGCCGCTCCCTCATACGATACATTTTTTAATAGACTCATTGTATCACCTTTTATATTTAGATACTACTTTGCTATATTGCCTTGATTAATTGATAAGCTTAAAAAATTAATTGATTTAATATAAACTTATTCCCCTTTTCTTTTTTATTTCAAAGATATTTGCTATGATAAAGATGAGCATAATCATTGAAGGGAGTTTTTTTATGCCAAAATCAAAAAAAGTCGTTGCACCTTTTTTAAAACCTATTGCTATTTTAAGTATTTCTTTAGGTATTAGTGCAACAACTGCTGTGGTTGATGGAAAAAGCTACAAACCACCTGAAGAGCCTAAGGTTGAAGAAGTCCAACAAACGGAAGATACACAAATAAAAGACTCTAGTCAACTAACAGAGGAATCTCGTGAGCGTGAAAAGGTGGATAATAAGAAAGAAGAAATAAATTCAGATAGAGATAAAACAAAAGAATCTGATGAAACCAAAAAAAATCGAAAAACAGCAGATAGTTCAACTCCAGACTCTAAAATAGAAGAGTCAAGTGAAGATGTACAACAGTCTGGTACGACTGAATCAAGTGAAGCCACACCAGCTGCTGATGAGGATAATCAGAATCAACCAGATACCTTTAACAAGCCAGGAAAAGATAAACCAGGGAAAAACGAGGAAAACCCTGATAAAAATCCAGATACAGTTAATGATGCTGGTGTTTCACAAAAAAATAACGATGATAAAGGAGACATGTCTTAATGGAAGCTCTAATTGCGTTGTTATTGACTAATGTGACTAAATTTTTGAATTACTTAAATATTAATCCAAGACTTCAAAATAAAATTTTAACAGTAGCTAGTGGTTTATCAACCCTCTATATTTTAAGAATTGCTAGAGGATTTTACCGAAACGGCAACTATGTTAAATCTTTTATCTATGTTGGTATTTTCATCATTCTAGCTTACTTTATTGTTCTAAACTTTATTTACTACTTTAAAAATCAAAAAGTAAAGTGGGATGTCACTAACTTTATCGAAGATATTGTACCTGAGGATGTCACTTTTGACGGAACAACACCAAAAAATGGAAAACCAATTATTCAAGGAAAACAACTTGATATTCAGTTATATAAAGATAGTGATATGATTATCGAGCAAGTCATCGAATCCTTAGTTAATCAACATAATATCACTGCAACAGCACTTCAAGAACATACTTTTGAACTTGATAAATACACGTTAATTCCTTACTACAAAATTAGAAAAAAACAATTGTTTATTGGTAGTAGTTATTCTGATTTAAAAGAGGTTGCTACCATCCATGTTGATGAAGATGCTGATACTCTTGTTCCTTTAGGTGTTTTTGTTAAGGGAGGCGCTTATGAATTAGATGGTGTCATTTATAAAGAACCTTACTCATTAGAACTTAGAGTAAAAGATTTAGATGATGAGACAATTGATGATGAAACAGCTACTCCTTAAAAATTTTCCTGTCAATCGAACATAAAAATGTCCCAAAATGAGGGCTCACATTAGCGCAATCTTTACTGCGTAAAACTTGCACTAATGTGACCATTATTGGTAAAATAAGGTACTTTTTGTTTCAGGCTGTTTTTTCAGCCTCATATTCTTCGATAGTACGGTCAATACTTTGAAGATACCTTTTGAAAGACTCAAGTTTCCACGGATGTGACTGTGGTGGAATGTACTTGCGTCTTTCTTTTTTTATATCTGAAGAAACCCCATCAAACTCTTTTGAATAGGTCTCATGGGTTTTTAATCGTCTAGTAGGATAAATTTTTTCTGCTATATTAACATAAATCTCCCCGTTAAAAGCTTTTATAATTAATGCTTTTGTTTTCCTTGTAAAATATTTGTCGCTACTACCTTCCGTTGGAAGATAACATTTATTTTGATACTTAATATGATGGCCATTATCGACGATACGATGAGAGACAGTAGATAGAAATTGATTAGCCTCCTCTATAGAATGTATATTTGCTATCTCAAGATCAACAGGCAATCTTGACTACACTGTCTCATTTAAACGTTCTACACGACCTTTCGCTTGAGGAATAGAGGATGTTTTTATGTCAATACCTAATTGATGACAAGCAAACCCAAACTGCGTGAACGTATCTTCTTCTACAGCTTTTGTTGATTTTTTGTTGTACTAAAAGACGGTTCGTTTATCTGTTAGAAAAGTGGCAGGAATCCCTTGTTTTGTCAGAATTTGATGAAGAACATGGTAATAACCATTGAGCGTTTCCTGTTGGTCAAAATAAGCGCCAACAATATTACCTGATGCGTCGTCAATAGCTAAATGAAGATGAGTTATTTGATTTCCAAACCAATTATATGAACTAGCATCTAATTGAATTAATTCTCCTTTGTATTTTTTTCTAGGTCGACTAGGATGGGTCTTTTCAGGGAGTTCTAGGTAGTCTTCAGCTCTTGGAACCAATAGGTTTTCTGATTGTTTGGTTTGTTGACCTTCTTGCTTTATTAATTGTTTGAGTCTTCTTTTTGTCTTTTTTTGAGCTTTTGGTGAAAGTATTTTTGCTTTGTACAGGATGCTTCTAATTGTAGTATCTGTATAACAGATATGATGGTCGTTTTTCAGTATTTCAGTAAAATGCCTAATATTTGGTTTAATACTAAACGATTGATAACTAGTGATTATTTGTTGTTTTACTTTTTTCAGGCACAGAGTGCTTATTTTTTCTCCCTCGATTTTTATGGACAAATGCTGATTTACCATTTTCCCTGTATGATTTCACTAAACGGTTAATTTGTCGTATAGATAAATTAAGTTCAACACTAGCTCTCTTTTTTTGTTTTTTATTTTCAGCGACAGCTTTAATAACTTGATACTTTTTGGTTTCATTCATTGTTAGATTTATCCTTTTCATAAAGTTATTTTATCATTTTGGGACATTTTGTCTTTCGACCTACTTAGGACATTATCACTTTCGAATGATAGGCTAACTTAATGTTGCAATTTAGACTTGTTAATTCTTCTAATATGAAGTATAATACTCTTTGTGTAAAATAATGCAGCTAGAAAGTAGATAGCTCGTTGATTTGTTTATTGCCACGATGGGTTCAATTGCGTAACCGCGGCTGCAAAGGTGAAGATTGAAGAATAAACTAGACGACTGTTAATATTTTCAAGAAATTATTTTACTCCAAAAAAAATATATATTTATTGGAGGAATCATATTATGTCACGTTATACAGGACCAAGTTGGAAAATCTCTCGTCGTTTAGGAATTTCATTATCAGGAACTGGTAAAGAATTAGAACGTCGCCCTTACGCACCAGGTCAACACGGACCAAACCAAAGAAGAAATACATCTGAATACGGTATGCAATTAACAGAAAAACAAAAATTACGTCATATGTACGGTTTAAACGAACGTCAATTCCGTAATTTATTCGTTAGAGCTGGTAAAATCAGAGAAGGTAAACATGGTGTTAACTTCATGATCTTATTAGACCAACGTTTAGATAATGTTGTTTACAAATTAGGTTTAGCTTCAACTCGTCGTCAAGCACGTCAGTTAGTTAACCACGGTCACGTTTTAGTAGATGGAAAACGCGTTGATATCCCTTCTTACGAAGTAAGTGTTGGACAAGTTATTTCTATCCGTGAAAAATCTAAAGATATGATTATCATTAAAGAAGCTGTTGAATCGACATTAGGTCGTCCAGCTTACGTTAGTTTTGATGCTGAAAAATTAGAAGGTAGCTTAATCCGTTTACCAGAACGTGATGAATTACCACAAGATATTGATGAAGCATTCGTAGTTGAGTACTACAACCAAAAACTATAATCTTATACAAGATACCTTTAAAAGACTTAAAAGGCTTTGGCCTTTTAAGTCTTTTTTTGTATAAAAAAACTGATTTAGAAAATAAATTTCCAAATCAGTTTGCATATCATTTAGATGCTTTAAGTGCTTCTTTAAAGGGCTCTTCGTCAAATCGTGTTGATATTTAAAAATTGATAAAATAAGGGCATTAGAAGAAGGGGGATTTTTCCTCCTTCTTCTTTTTAATTAAATTGAAATGATTGACCTTGAATAAGGAAAATCCGTCGCTTAAAAGTTAAGAAATTTCGGTAACCATAGGCTGTTCGTTTGATAGCTTTGATTCGGTTGTTAATTCCTTCTAAAAAACCATTTGAATAAGAATAATTTAAAGCATTGGTAACACCTTGCCTGAAGGTTTGGAATGTTTTGAATTTGGCTTTAAATTCCTTAGGAAGCTCATTAGAGATAGAATGAGTTAATTCTAAAAATAAGTCTGAATCCTTTGTTTCATAAGCATATTTTAACTCTTGTATATAATCATATGCGATTTTTATAGTTGAGTTATAGGAAAGAAGTTCTTCAATGACACCAACTTGTGTCATACTTTTATTGAAAAGAGGATAATTACTATATGTAGTGGCACTTAATTGACTAGAGTCTTTTAAAAATAGTTTCCAATATTTTTTTATTCTCCGGTATTGTTTTGCTTCTTCATTATCATAACGTTTTAATTGATTCATTTCTTTTATTCTTAGTTGATTAAAAGAACGATTGATATGCTGAATGATATGGAATCTATCTGTCACAATCTCTGCATGTGGAAATACAGTTTTAAGAAGGCCACCGTAGTTGGCATTCATATCCATGACGAGAAACTTCACTTTTAACCGCTCTTTTCTGGAGTATTTCAGGAAGTACTTAATAAGAGAGAAGAGACGTCTATCTGGTAAAATATCAATAATCTTTTTACTTTCAGCATCAGCACAAATAAAGCTCATACCAGATTGACATGACTTAGTTGATTTAAATTCATCGACACATAGTACTTTTGGTAGATGTTGAAAGTTGGTTAGACAGTGGTTGGTAAAGTCGTATAAAACACGTTGTACCGTGTTATCAGAAACATGATGGAATCTAGCGATCTCTTTTCTTGAACGATCTTCTTTCAAATCTAAGGCGATTTGATACTTTAATGTTTTCGATATATGACAATAGTCATCGACTAACGCAGTATCAGCACTGAATGTTGTATGACATTCTTTACATAGATATCGTTCTCTTTTAAGTTCTAAATAAGTTGTGACCCTATTAAACTCTGGTAGTTGTGTTTTAGTAGTATAAGTACCATTTTTAACACACGTATTCTGATGACAAGAGGGGCATATTCTGTCTGGAGACGTTAGTCTTCCCCTTATTATATTTGAGCGTCTACCTCTAATAGTAGCCTCAGTTAACCAATCTTTTTCAAAAATAATAGATTTGTCTGTTAAATTAAGTAATTTTCTAGTATGATTATCCATGGGAACATCCTCCTAATAATTTGGTTTTTGTCGACTTTATTTTATCATGTTTGGATGTTCCTTTTTGTATTTAAAAACAAAAAATCGTATTAATGGAAACTATCCATCAACACGATTTATTATAGACCCTTTTTATGTTAAAAAAGTATATCATAGCGTGACATATTTAATTACGCCGATTGTAAAATTAAGCTAGACAAATAAAAAAATCATTTGTGATACACTCAAATTGTCCAAATTGTATTTCCGACGAAAGAAAACAAGGAGAGTGATCACAAATGACCTATATACATCTTACTACAGACGAGCTTGTTTTAATAGAATCTTATTATCACCAAGCTAAAAAAGTTAAACATGTTGCTGATACTTTAAAAAGATCAAGACAAACTATTTATAATGTTTACAACGCTTTAAATGAGGGATTATCTATTCTAGATTACTATCAAAGATACAAAAAAATAAAAAGAAATGTGGAAGGCGTCCTATTTCTTTACCTGATAATGAAACAAAATATATTCAAAACAAAGTGGCTCAAGGATGGACTCCTGACGTGATTATCGGTCGTGCTGAGATTTCTATTTCTTGTTCTGTTCGGACACTTTATAGATTGTTCTCGCGTGAATCTTTTGATTCCACAACTTTACCAATGAAAGGTAAAAGAAAACCTAATGGGCATAAAGAAAAACGAGGTAAACAAGCATTTAAACGAACCATTCATCAGAGAGACGCTGAGCATAACGAGTTTCAAAGTGAATTTGGTCACCTAGAAGGTGACACTATTGTTGGGAAAAATCATAAAAGTGCTGTTATTACATTAGTTGAAAGGTTATCAAAAGTTATTATTACCTTGAAGCCAACAGGAAGACACGCTATAGATATTGAGAATAGCTTAAATGAATGGTTAAAAAAATGCCCTAATCACTTGTTTAAATCTATCACATTTGATTGTGGCAAAGAATTTTCTAACTGGAAATCTATCAGTAACTTAAATGATAGTGATATCTACTTTGCTGACCCTGGTACACCTTCACAACGAGGTTTAAATGAAAATTCTAATGGGCTATTGCGTAAGGATGGATTGCCTAAGAAAATGGATTTCAACGAAGTTGATGAATCTTTCATTCAATCTGTTGCATCCAAAAGAAATAATATTCCTAGAAAATCATTAAACTATAAAACACCATTAGAAGCATTTTTGAGCTATGTAGACAACGACATTTTGTCTAGCTTAGTTTGACAAATGAAATTATGATATATTAATAAGGAGAAAAGTTGAAAGGAAGGCTAGTATGAATGTACCAATGACAGATTCAACTTATTTGATTTTGCTAAGTTTACTAGAAGAGCGACATGGTTACGGAATTATGAAAGTCATTGAGGATACGTCTACAGGTCAGATTAAAATAGGACCAGCTAGTATGTACACGATTTTAAAAAAATTAGTCGATAGTGGTGATATTTCATTAAAACAAGATATTAATCGCAAAAAAATGTATGTTATTACAAATCTTGGTTTAGAAAAATTAAAACTTGAAGTTGAGCGTAGGCAGTTATTTGCTGAAGTGGGAGAGGCTTTACTAAAAGGTAATTCTGCTAGAGGTATTATTGAAGAATCTGATTTTAATGAGAAATGAGGGAGTAGCATGTTAGAGGTGAAAAACCTAACGAAGCGTTTTGGAGACATGACGGCAGTCGATGAGATGAGTTTTACGATACCAAATGGTCAAATTTTAGGATTAATTGGTCAAAACGGGGCAGGGAAATCCACGACGTTTCGTTTGATTTTAAATTTTATTGATGCAGATAGTGGGACTATTTTTTGGGATGGTGAACCGATTACTGAAGAGGATTATAATATCATTGGTTACTTACCAGAAGAGCGTGGTCTTTACCCAAAAGTCACCATTGAGGATCAATTAATTTATTTTGGTCGCCTACGTGGTAAGGCGAAAGAAGAGATTGTCCCATTAATTGATGAGTGGATGGAAAAATTTCAAGTAAAAGGTAAAAAAACAGATAAAGTCAAATCTTTATCTAAAGGAAATCAACAAAAAGTCCAGTTGATTGCCACACTGATTCACAATCCAAAATTAGTTATCTTAGATGAGCCTTTTAGTGGTCTAGATCCAGTGAATGCTGAATTACTCAAGACTGGGATTTTAGAGCTAAAAGAGAAAGGGTCTTGTGTGATTTTTTCAAGTCACAATATGGAAAATGTGGAGAAAATTTGTGACCATTTAATAATGCTTCGAGATGGAGAAACTGTTTTAGATGGTGATGTTCAAGAAATTCGTGAGAGTTTTGGGAGAACTTTTTTAGAAATCGAAAGCAAGCTCAGTGAAGAGGAGTTGCTAGAGATAAATGGTGTGACAATATTAGATAAAAAAGGTGACAATCACTATTTAATTAAATTAGATAAACCAGAAATAGGGCAAGATATATTTAAACTTGCTTTAGAAAAGTCAGATTATATCCAAATTTTTAATCAACAACCACCCACTTTAGAGGATATATTTAAACTGAAAGTAGGTGAGGAGAATGAATAAATTTTGGGTAGTAGCTCTTGAGACGTATAAAAAAAATGTGAAATCTTTAAGTTTTGTGATGATGGTTCTGGCTCCTTTTGTGTTAATTTTATTTTCTATAGGCTCAGGCTATATTAGTACTAAATTGGATCCAGTCAACGAGATTGCTATTGTCAGTCAAGAAAAAACGTTGAGAGAGGCCGTTATCTTAACAGCTCAACAAGAATTTGATATTAATAAATCAATTGATTCAGTGGATGAGGCCAAAGTGGCTATGGAAGCTGAAGAAATTGATGGTTATTTAGAAGTGAGTGTGGCAGATCATCAGCTAAAAGGTGAGTACACTGGTTTTGAAACGTTAGGAGTAGATAAAGAGCAACAGCTTTTTGAAGCTTTAAATGGTATTCAGCTAGCACTTAATACAAAAAAATTAGGTCTATCTGAAGGGCAAGTGGCTGAATTATTATCTCATCCAGAGTTATCTGAAAACCAAGTTTCTCTAAAGAATGGCGTCTTAGTTAAAAGTGAAAATGATAGAAAAGCTCTTATTTTAGTTGGTTTCTTTATTGTTTTAGCTATGTATATGATTGTCTTACTTTACGCTTCAATTACTGCTCAGGAAGTAGCTAGCGAAAAAGGCACGCGTATTATGGAGGTTATTTTATCAAGCACAACAGCTGCTAAGCATTTTTATGGTAAAATCATGGGGATCTTTTTGGTCATTTTAACTCAAGTTTTGATTTATTTATTATCAGGTATTGTAGGATATATACTAGCTAAAGACATGCCTATGGTGAAATCATTTTTAGCTAATGTATCAATGGGTGAGTTGGTTAGAGGGATATTGGGTTATAATTTACTATATCTATTGTTTGGTGTTTTGATATATACGATTCTCTCAGCTTTTACAGGATCTCTTGTTAGTAAGTCAGAAGATGCAGCTAAGGCTGTAACTCCAGTGACTTACTTAATTATGATAGCTTCACTGCCGACAATGTTACTAGGTTTATCGAGCCCAAATAACATCTTGATTAGAGTCTTTTCATACGTCCCATTCTTTTCATCTTTTTCAATGCCTATAAGAATTGCTAATGGTAATGTGACAATACCAGAAATTCTTATTTCTTTAGGCCTGTTAGTCTTGGCGAGTGTGTTGCTTCTTAAATTTTCAGCAAAAGTTTATAAATCAACAGTTTTAATTTATAGTGATAAGAGTATGATGCAAGTCTTTAAAGGGGTCTATAATAAATCGTGTTGATGGATAGTTTCCATTAATACGATTTTTTGTTTTTAAATACAAAAAGGAACATTGAATTGGCAACACTTTTCTGTACAAAAATTATAAGGTCTTTATTTTATTTAGATAGTTATTCTATGTTCTGCTAAATAACCTGTTTCAACTCCCAATCTAAACGGTAATTAATCGGGGATTGATAGCCAAGCTTGCCATGTTTTCTAAACTTGTTCCACCAATTGACATAATCCATTAACTCATATTGTAGTTTAAACAATGAGTCAAAAGATTGTTGGTAAATAAACTCAATTTTAAAAGCTCGATAGGTTGCTTCTGCCACAGCCTTGTCATAGGGGCAGCCAGGACGTGATAAAGACCGTTTTATCTGAAACACATCCAATAATTCATCAATACTTTGGTTATCAAATTCTTTTCCTCGGTCTGTATGAAAAATTTCAACATCATCTAATGGCTGTTCAATCGTTCCGATTGCCTGTAGCACAAGGTCCACAGATTTGTTAGGACCACTAGAATGCCCAACTATTTCTCGATTGAACAAATCGAGAATAAAGCAGACATAATGCCACTTTTTGCCTACTTTAACATAGGTTAAATCTGTCACTAAAGCTTCCATAGGTTGCATTTTATCAAATTGACGTGATAAAACATTATCGATTTTCTGTTCATTTTTAGTCGTTGCTTGAGGTTTAAATTTCAGTGTTGTGTAGCTTGAAATGAAATTAAACTTATTCATGATTCGTCGTATCCTTCTTCTTGAAACAATTAATCCTTGATCGTTTAAATCATCTTTAATTCTTCTTGCTCCGTAGGAGTTACGGCTATCTGTAAATGACTCAATGACTGCTTTTTCAACAATAGCTTCTGATTTTTTTCTTTTGACTTCATAATAATAAGCCCCACGAGAAATTTCTAATTTTCGACACATCGCTGATACACTATACTTCTTTTTGTTTTCCCTAACAACTTCTACTTTCGTCCGAATATCAGCGCCGCTTGCTTTAAAATATCATTCTCCATCATCAGTTCTTTATTTAGTTTTCGTCATTCACGCAACTCTTTTTCTTCTGGTGTCAAATTATCTTTCTCTTTGAATGATCCTGACTGATTATATTGTTTTACCCATTTATCAAAGGTTGATGGTGTCAGGTCATATTCTCTTAAAATATCTTTTCTAGGTTTTCCTGATTTATGCAGTTCCACCATTTGTTTCTTAAATGATTCTTTGAAGGTCCGTCTTGGTTTTCTGTTAGTTGTCATGAAATAAGCTCCTACTTTGTTTTTTATTAAGTATAGACACCTTATCTTTATTGTTCAACTAAGTGTAACCTATTCACATCCAAACATGATAAAATAAAGTCGCCAAAAACCAAATTATCAGGAGGATGTTCCCATGGATAATCATACTAGAAAGTGACTTAATTTAACAGACAAATCTATTATTTTTGAAAAAGATTGGTTAACTGAGGCTACTATTAGAGGTAGACGCTCAAATATAATAAGGGGAAGACTAACGTCTCCAGACAGAATATGCCCCTCTTGTCATCAGAATACGTGTGTTAAAAATGGTACTTATACTACTAAAACACAACTACCAGAGTTTAATAGGGTCACAACTTATTTAAAACTTAAAAGAGAACGATATCTATGTAAAGAATGTCATACAACATTCAGTGCTGATACTGCGTTAGTCGATGACTATTGTCATATATCGAAAACATTAAAGTATCAAATCGCCTTAGATTTGAAAGAAGATCGTTCAAGAAAAGAGATTGCTAGATTTCATCATGTTTCTGATAACACGGTACAACGTGTTTTATACGACTTTACCAACCACTGTCTAACCAACTTTCAACATCTACCAAAAGTACTATGTGTCGATGAATTTAAATCAACTAAGTCATGTCAATCTGGTATGAGCTTTATTTGTGCTGATGCTGAAAGTAAAAAGATTATTGATATTTTACCAGATAGACGCCTCTTCTCTCTTATTAAGTACTTCCTGAAATACTCCAGAAAAGAGCGGTTAAAAGTGAAGTTTCTCGTCATGGATATGAATGCCAACTACGGTGGCCTTCTTAAAACTGTATTTCCATATGCAGAGATTGTGACAGATAGATTCCATATCATTCAGCATATCAATCGTTCTTTTAATCAACTAAGAATAAAAGAAATGAATCAATTAAAACGTTATGATAATGAAGAAGCAAAACAATACCGGAGAATAAAAAAATATTGGAAACTATTTTTAAAAGACTCTAGTCAATTAAGTGCCACTACATATAGTAATTATCCTCTTTTCAATAAAAGTATGACACAAGTTGGTGTCATTGAAGAACTTCTTTCCTATAACTCAACTCTAAAAATCGCATATGATTATATACAAGAGTTAAAATATGCTTATGAAACAAAGGATTCAGACTTATTTTTAGAATTAACCCATTCTATCTCTAATGAGCTTCCTAAGGAATTTAAAGCCAAATTCAAAACATTCCAAACCTTCAGGCAAGGTGTTACCAATGCTTTAAATTATTCTTATTCAAATGGTTTTTTAGAAGGAATTAACAACCGAATCAAAGCTATCAAACGAATAGCCTATGGTTAACGAAATTTCTTAACTTTTAAGCGACGGATTTTCCTTATTCAAGGTCAATCATTTCAATTTAATTAAAAAGAAGAAGGAGGAAAAATCCCCCTTCTTCTAATGCCCTTATTTTATCAATTTTTAAATATCAACACGATTTGACGAAGAGCCAAAAGAAACACCTTTTTTGAGTAATGTCATAATCCAAAAACATCTAACTTTTAGGATTGATGACATACAACATAAAAAGGTGATTCTTTTTTAATTAGATTAATAACAAAATACAATATTGAAGTCTGAATTCCTTGAACAAATCACTAATTCATTGATTATGGTCCAGTTACCATGGAAAATTTAATTTTTCCACTATACTTAGAGTCTTTTGTTCCACTATTACCAATTTTTAAAAACAGACCTTCCTTATTATCTTCTGTCACAAGTGGTAAATCATAATAATGCTCGTTTACCTGGGAAGCTAATACCGTATCTTCTTCATTAATTATCATTTTTTCATCGTTTAATCTAAAGTACATGTCTGACAATAATCTTGTCTTCGTACCTTCTGAGAATAGTCCATCACTACTTGCATGCAGAGACCAGTTAACATCTGAATAACCACTGGTTAAACCGATTGGTGAAGGATCATTTTTGACAGAATATTCATCTTTTAATCTTTGAGCATTTTTTTCACCAAATGATATTGTCTTCGGCACACTTAAATTTTCTAATGGTTGATAGTAACGATTTACTGTAAAATCATTCATTGGAACAATATCATCTTCAATGGATTCATTCGTCACATCATTTGTCACTATAGATGATTTATAAAGATAACTATTAAAGTCTGGTTGAGGGATAAACTCACTAATTTTCTTACCTACTTCAACTTCTTCAACTAATGCTTCAACAGTATTACCGGTTTGTAAATCGTCTATAACTCTATGAGTTGTCTCTTTTCCTTGACGGTCTAATTGATAATAATTAACGGTCATTTGAACTTTATTTATTTTATCATAAATGAAGTTCACAGGGTTATCGGTATAAAGAATTTTTTTATTCATTAAATCACTTGGTTCTGACCTATTAAACGTATAACCTTGAATGTCTGGCGCTTCATTTACTGGATAAGGCTGAGTGATCAAACCAGTTCCTGTTTTAGCTAGACCATCCATAGTAATTGGCTTACCTTCTTCATCTGTGTAACTATAATTAATCGTAGCCATGAAATTAATATCCGTTGTAGGTGTCGCTACTACTGGAGATAGCTTATCCACTGTTAATGAAATATCTTGGCTATAATTTAGATACTTCCCATTATTTTGTTCAACTAACTGATTTTCTTGGATTTCTTTTGATTCATCAAATGGCAAGCTATAAACAAATCTGTAGTAGTGATTGTATAAGTTACTATTTTTTAAATCTTTCGGCTTAATCGTCTGATTGACCTTGTCAAATTCAAATAAATCTGTTTGTTCTTTACCAGTTTCATCATAGACTTGCCATACACCTGTTTTAAACACATCATCATTTTCAATATTTGAAACTGTCCATGTCATATTTTGATTACGATTACCACTTGATTCGTAAGGGATTTGTTGGACAAATTCATTGGTCAGCTTGTCACGATTATCTTTCGTCACGCTCTTCACTGTCTGATCAATTGGTTGAGGATCAGAAATACCGACTTTAGCGATTGAAGAACTATTGTAAGACAACAAAGAATTCTTAAATGGATTATTTGGTGTCGAAGACATCACATAAGAAAATGAAGTTTGATCTGTATACGTCGCTGTCACTTCAAGTTGACTAGGTATCAGATTTTCTGGCTTTGCAGGAACCTCATCAGTTGCATCATGTCCATGCCCAGTCATTTCAATTATATCACCATTCAATTCATAACTTATCAAGATAGGATTGTCACCAGTAGCTGGCGTACTAAATAAATAATCAAACTGACTTGTTTTTAATTTAATTAATTTAGAATCGTTTAGTCCACCCATCGTCCAATAACCACTAATTTCAATGGGTTGACCCTTCTCATCTAAAAATTCATATTTAACATCTAGGTGTCCCATTTCTTTATCTGCCGCAACATCTAGAAAATCACTGTTCCTAAAACCAATAAAATTCCATTCTGATACTGGACCAGGTTTATCTTTATCAGGTGTGACACTTAGTTTCACTCCAATATTTTGTCCTTTATAATAACCAACATTCGACCATCTAATCCACTGTGTTCCTTTAGTTGGATCAAATTGCACGTTATCACCATCTTTTTGTAAAGCCTCATCCATCTTAATGCCATCAGAATACTCTTCTACCTTCGTTTTATCTGAATACATCATCACAAAAGCATTTTCTTTAGGAATTGTAGCAGTATTGGAATTCTTCCATTTTGAATATGATGGTAACCATTGAACTTTATTTATTTTATCATAATAATAAGTAACCGTCTGTACATCATCACTTATTCTTCCTTCTTCATTTTCTGGAAAAGGTGAAGTAAGTTCATATCCTTCTATCTCCTTCGGTTGTGCTTTGTATACTGAACCTATAGGGCCTTCAATCACCTCATCTTCAGCTATTTCATCTTGAGATAATTTATCTAAAAACTTAATGTATACTGGTTTTCCTTCAGATTTAGGTTCATATTCATAAATAACTGTTTGAGGCAACTTAGTAAATATCCCCATAGAATTTTCAGGGGCGATCTCATTCCATTGGTATCCTGTGAAATCAGAAGGAGAGGTTGTATAAAATGAGCCAATAGATCCAGTGAATTCTTCAGTCTTTAATATTCTACCCGTTTTTTCATCTTTATGAATAACTTTAACAGGAGCACTTTTTTCATTAGCCACTTTTTCGCCGTAAATTGTTAAGTTAGAAACTACTATTTGTGAGGATCTCCATGGAAGTGAACGGTCTAATGGATAAAATTGTAAAGACATAGAAACAGCATCTTTTGGTACCCTAATCTTTCTCTCATGTCTTCTCTGTTCACCCGCAGAATTTATGAATGGATTGATGTATGCTGATTTATCACCTATTTGCTCTCCATTTTCATCTTTAAAAAAAGCTAATATCAAATTATTGGAAGTGATAGTACCATTAATTTGAACATTAAAATAGTCAAAACTGAGCTCTAATACCGTATCAGGTACTACTGGTATTCCTTCCTTAGCAAGGACAGCTACATTATCTTCTGCCTTTAGGTAATTCTTATATTGTGTATCATCTTTCCCATCTAAATTGTTTCCAAACATCAAGTGTCCAGTACTTGAAAAGTGGAATCCAATATACATAGGAGTTCTTCCTTTTTCGCCCGGTACAGTAAGTCGCTCAGGACTCTGGTACCATCCTGTGTCTAAATTTTTTTCAAATAATTCATTATTAGGTAATCTACCAGGAGAGTATCCAGCACTCTCACTATAGGTTCCCAGTCTCCATCCGTCATTAAAAATACCTTGTTCAGTTAAAGCCTCATTATCAGTCGATGTAATTTGTTTAGTTTCATAAATAAGTTCATTTGCAAAACTTGTTATTCCAAATGAAATAGATATTATAAAAATTAGTGATAAATATTTTATATATTTTATATATTTTTTATTCATAGAATTAAGTCCCCCTTTTGTTTATTAGTCACAGTTCCTTATTAACATTAATTATAACATATTAATTCATTTTTAAAAATCAGATAGCGTAAAATATTTTGTGTAAATAGAAATTTAGGGTAGAAAAAAAGAAAGTCCATTCTGTAAAACGCCGATTGTAAAATTAAGCTAGACAAATAAAAAAATCATTTGTGATACACTCAAATTGTCCAAATTGTATTTCCGACGAAAGAAAACAAGGAGAGTGATCACAAATGACCTATGTACAGCTTACTACAGACGAGCTTGTTTTAATAGAATCTTATTATCACCAAGCTAAAAAAGTTAAACATGTTGCTGATACTTTAAAAAGATCAAGACAAACTATTTATAATGTTTACAACGCTTTAAATGAGGGATTATCTATTCTAGATTACTATCAAAGATACAAAAAAATAAAAAGAAATGTGGAAGGCGTCCTATTTCTTTACCTGATAATGAAACAAAATATATTCAAAACAAAGTGGCTCAAGGATGGACTCCTGACGTGATTATCGGTCATGATGAGATTTCTATTTCTTGTTCTGTTCGGACACTTTATAGATTGTTCTCGCGTGAATCTTTTGATTCCACAACTTTACCAATGAAAGGTAAAAGAAAACCTAATGGGCATAAAGAAAAACGAGGTAAACAAGCATTTAAACAAACCATTCATCAGAGAGACGCTGAGCATAACGAGTTTCAAAGTGAATTTGGTCACCTAGAAGGTGACACTATTGTTGGGAAAAATCATAACAGTGCTGTTATTACATTAGTTGAAAGGTTATCAAAAGTTATTATTACCTTGAAGCCAACAGGAAGACACGCTATAGATATTGAGAATAGCTTAAATGAATGGTTAAAAAAATGCCCTAATCACTTGTTTAAATCTATCACATTTGATTGTGGCAAAGAATTTTCTAACTGGAAATCTATCAGTAACTTAAATGATATTGATATCTACTTTGCTGACCCTGGTACACCTTCACAACGAGGTTTAAATGAAAATTCTAATGGGCTATTGCGTAAGGATGGATTGCCTAAGAAAATGGATTTCAACGAAGTTGATGAATCTTTCATTCAATCTGTTGCATCCAAAAGAAATAATATTCCTAGAAAATCATTAAACTATAAAACACCATTAGAAGTATTTTTGAGATATGTAGACAATGACATTTTGTCTAGCTTAATTTGACAAATGAAAATTTAATTAAAAAGAAGAAGGAGGAAAAATCCCCCTTCTTCTAATGCCTTCATTTTATCAATTTTTAAATATCAACACGATTTGACGAAGAGCCCAATCAAAACCTCCAGTGTGAACTGGAGGTTTGTTCTTCGGCTGGAAGCCTCTTTTTCCGGCCTAAGCCTAAAAGGCTTACTGAATGGTTCCCCTCGTGCACCACATTTACTCGCTAATCCTAAAAGGATTACTTATTCAATTCTTTTTGTTTTTTTCTCCTGTAAATGGATCATACTCTTCAAATAACGTAAGTTGATCTGCTACATAATCTTCTTGAATTTAATTTCTTATGTATTCTTCAATTTGTTTTTTATTTCTACCAACTGTGTCTACATAATAACCTCGACACCAAAATTTTCTGTTCCCATAACGATATTTCAATTCTGCATGCCTATCAAAAATCATTAAACTACTTTTACCTTTTAAATACCCTATAAAACTAGAAACACTTAGTTTAGGTGGTATACTTACTAATATATGGATATGATCTTTACAAGCATTCGCTTCAATAATTTCAACACCTTTTCTTTCACATAGATCTCGTAATATTTCTCCTATGCTTTTTTTGTACTTTCCATAAATTATTTGGCGTCTATATTTAGGAGCAAAAACTATGTGATACTTACATTTCCATGTTGTGTGTGATAAACTTTGATTGTCCTTTTTCATAAGGAACCTCCTTGTGATTTGATAGTTTGTGGTCGGGAAACCAAATCTATCTTATCATCTTAGGAGGCTTTTTTAATACCACGCTAGAAGCTCTTTAGAACCACCTGCATAGCAGGTGGTTTTCAGTACATATAAAAAAGACCTAGAAAACAGATGTTTTCTAGATCTTCATTTTAACGGTTTTTTTCTCTCACCAACAGTAGTTGACAAAGAGCCTGTTTTTATCGTATGAGCATAATCAAACATTTTTTAGGTTAGATTAACCGTTATGGAGTAGTTGTAGAACCAGTATAAGCTTCAGATAATTTCCAAGTTACTTCACCAGTGTAGTCAGTTTGAGCTTCTGCTCCACCTTTAACTACTAAGTCGATATCAGTTAATTGAGTCACGATACCACCTTTGTAAACATTATCTCCACCTTGGATACCAAATAGGTTAACTGGATCGCCACCCATTTCTAATTCCACACTTTCAGAACGTCCATCAGCATTAGCTTTGATGAAGTCAATTCCTGGTGCGACAGCAGTTGTTACAATCTTACTATTAGTATCTGTATATGGATTTTCAGGAAACTCTAAAGGAGTACTTGCTGTAGCACCTTGTGGTAAACTAGCTTTATAGGCCATTAATTGATTCATTCTAAAATCTAGAGCACCATTTAATGTTTTAGTTGGATCGTTTGTAGCTACTAAATCACTTAATTCACCACTTAATACCCAACCAGTTTTTACTTCAGATGGTCTGTCATCATAAACGTTTAATTCACGAGCATCAGTTGCTCCAGTATTTACTACTGGGAATGCCATAGTTCCGTTTGTTGTGATTTTGTGTTTATTACCAAATTGGAATGCAGTTGGAACACCTTTTAGAGATAATCTACCTCTAGCCTCCCCTGGTTCAGTTGGGTCAGTTGTATTTGAGTCTTCTTGGAAACCAACTCCTACTTCACTAGTAGCTTCAGTAGCAGCATTTGCATTAATTCCAAGTGCTAAAACACTTGTTGCAACAAGAGCAAAACCTAAAATTTGTTTTTTCATATTATTTCCTCTCCTTATATCATATTCTTTTTTTTCTGATAAAACTACCTATCAGATAATTCAATTATATCATCTTACAAAAAAAAAATCAATTTTTTTAACTTCTAAATTGCAACATTAAGTTAGCCACTCTGGTAAAAATATCTAAATATCAGTGTTATTTTATTGAACCCCTTACTTACCAACATGTTTTGATCTTTAGATTTTGAATTTCTTCTAAAAATAATGTTGCTGGTTGTCTATAGTCTAAAATTTTACGCGGCAAAAGATTAACTTTTTCAGTAGCCAGTTGTATGAACTGCTTTGAGTAGTGACAGATAGGCGTTCCTTTCGGAACAAATTGCCGTAATAAACCATTATGTCTTTCGTTTGTTCCTCGTTCCCAAGATGAATAAGGGTGAGCAAAGTAGATATCAGTCATTTGTTGCAGAGTATCATCAAGTGAGCTAAATTCACTGCCATTATCAGCAGTAATCGATTGAAATATGCTACTAAATCGGGCTCTTCCAAACTCATATTTTAACTGTTTAATAGCGTAACTAACAGACTCTTCAGTATGATCATCTAGAACAACAGTAATCATGTAGCGAGTTTTTCTTTCAACAAGTGTAAGTAGAGCATTATCATCTTTAGATTTTGAACCAATGACACTGTCTATTTCCCAATGACCAAACTCTTGTCTAGAATCAATTTTGCTAGGTCGTTCATCAATTGATTTTCCAAGAGCTTTTTTATGCTGACGACTTCTTTTCTTTTTAGGTGATAGTCTAACTTTCATCTTGAGATGATGATTTCTGACCGGTAAAAAACCTTTATCAATATAGTTATAAAGTGTCTTAGTAGAAACAATAGGTTTATCCCAAGTCCCTAAAGACTTGATAAAGCCAACAATTGCATCTGGTGACCAATTAAAGTCTATCATTTGTTTACAAGCATAATTAATAAAATCAACAGCACTAACTAGCTTAGATTTCGAACCACAGCGTTTCCTGTTTTCTATGTATTTAGCTTGCCCCGTATCAGCAAAATAGAGTTGTTTAGGTTTCTTATTTTCTTTGATTTGCGTGGTCGTTCCTCGTTTAAGCTCATTACTTATTGTTTGATGGTGTCGGCCTAATCGTCTACCAATTTCTCTATTAGAGTCTCCCATATTATGCCAAACTTCAATAAGCTGCCTTTCCTTTAAGGAAGATGTTTATAACTAGATGTCTTTGTGTTATTCTTAATTTTCACCATGATAAAAATTCCTTTCGTTGTTGGGTAGTTACTTCAATGATACACGAATTTTTACCATGGTGTTTTTTTATTATTTTAGAGTGGCTAACTTGATTTTACAACTAAGCTTCTAAATAAACTTCTAGATTTAATGATAAAGTCATCTGTTTCGTGTTATAATTTTTATACATGAATAGCACTCCTCTTAATTTTTGTGTGGATACTTTAATTATAAAGGATAGTGCTATTTTTTTCGTCAAAAAAAGGAACAAAATCAAAAAAGATTTTGTTCCTTTTGTGTTTATTCAAGAGACTTTTGGGTCACCCTCTTTTTTATAAAGTTGCTACATCTTCAAACTCATCAAAATCTCGACCAAAGATTTGCTTCATCACGATTAAACCAATAACGATTAAAATGACACTCACACCAATTAATAGAAAAATTAAAGTTTGAATCATCTCTCCTGTTTGAGGTAAACGTCCACCACCATCTTTGGGAGGTGCTGGCTTATAAACATCCACAGGTGGCTTAGGTTTGGGATTTGGTTCTGGCTTTGGATTAGGTTTTTCTATTTCACCGATTTGAACAGAGACAGGGCTATCTGCTTCTGTCACTCCCAATACTGTCATAGGAACCATGGCCATCATTAATATTGCTATAAAGAAATATGTGCCATATTTTTTCATTAAAACACCTCCTTTAAATGCTTAGTTTTATGAAAAGACTTCAACTTGATCTTTCAGTAACATAAACAGGTAAATAATTAAACCAATATCTGCTAAAGAAAAAATCAGTAAACTAAAATTTAATAAATAATTTGTTTTTGATTTTTTTAATTTCTTAATATAAGAATGATCCTTAGGAAAGGTAATTAGAAAAATCAATAACGTAACAAAAGCAACAGCTCCAATAATATAAACCCATAAATAATTACCCATTATGCCCCTCCTTTTCTAGATGAGCTCTTTTTACGCCCAGATTGATGTTTACGGTTTGAGCCTTTTCGTTTTTGGCGTTTTAGTTGTTCACTCATCCCCTTACGACGAACAATAATCATAACTAATATGATGATTACTAGTAACACCTGTACACCTGTTACTACTTTAATCCATAAAGGAACATCGATGTTAAAAGCACTCTCATTATTAATCTTTTTGGCCTGGGCACCTGTGATTTCAAATTCTTCTTTAAAATCCCAATTATAAAAGTCATTGTTGACTTTCATTTCATAGATAAACTGACCTGTTGGAAGCTCTTGTAAACCAAAGGCCATCTCAAAGTCAAAATTACTATTTGGTGCCATTGCAGCACCATTAATTTTTTTATTCTTTATTATTTTACCAGACTTTTTGTCCTTTAGTCTAGCATCAATCGTTAATCCTTCTAGTGTTTTAGGTTCTGGGTTTTGCAGGTTGGCAATAACCATTTTTTGACCACGCACAAGTTCTGCTTTCACACCATTCATCTTTAAATCTTTACCATTATTAAATTGCTCACCATTTGAAGCAAGGATTAAACCTGTCTCTAAAGCAATATTATTTTTCATAGCGGCATCTTCGTCTTCATCAACAAGCATAAAACGAATTGATCCCATTTTCACACCCTCAAATTTTTCAGCAGGAGGTGTAATAGTAAATGTTACTACTTTTCTTTCAAAATCTTGAACTGTCAGTTTTTCCGTTTCTGGTTTCACTAGTTGAGACACTGGATTTTTTAAAGTGGGATCACTCTCACCAATTTTTTCTTGTGTTCCATAAGCAATTGTTCCTTTATTACCAGTATAAGCATCTAATACCTCCACAGCTAACGTTGCTGGGGCTTTACGATTACTCTCTACAATCACTTCAATTTTTTGTTCTTGCCCTGGTTCTACTTTTGTATAAAAGTAAGACACACTGGGATCAATTTGATTAGAATTAAAAACTGGCTTAATTTGAAAACCAATTCCCTCTTCCCTGTCGACTGCTTGAGCTGTTACGGCAGACAGACTTATCAGTGCTACTAAGAAAAACAGTCTTTTTATTAATTTCTTCATCATATTACTCCTTACCCGTCTTGCCTTCAGCTACAAAGACAACAAATTCATAGCCAGCATCTGTTTTATTTATTTCATAATCAACTCTGATTTTCTTTTTGGAATAAGTTTCTTGTTGTTCTTTCATATAATTCTTTACGGCTTCTTTTGCTTCTTGCTCCGTTTTAAACCCGTCTTTTTCATAAAGAACCTCATCTTCAAAATGTTTTTCGTTTTTATTAGATAAGATATAGATAATGAAGTTTATAACTAAGGCTAAAATAAACAGACCTAAAATAATTAACCAAAGAACTGTAGTAAAACTTGCTAATAGACTACCAATAATCGTAATAGCTAATATAATACTTAATATTTTATCTGTTTTAAATCCGCGTAAATAGCTTAAGTAGAGCATAAATACTGACACAGTCATGATAATGAAGTCAATTAAAAAATACATGTTTAACTGGCTTCCCCTAAAGCTGTATATTTCTAAAACTTGAACATCTTTTCTAGCACCTTCTGTGATAAACTCAACTGCTTCTGTGTTATAAAAATTTAGAAACATATAAGTAAATACGATTAAGGCTACAATACATATTATATTAATAATATAATACATATTATTATTTCTCTTTTCCTTATCCATATATAGCTCCTTTGATTCTTTTTACACCTTTACCTTCTCAAATGAGGCGGTGTTTTTTTATTTTTTTGTTTTAATATGACAAAGTAGACAATCAAAATAATGATAACGGCTAAAACAATCACCGTAGCTAAAATAATCACTGCTTTATTACTTTTGTTGCTCTCTTCTGGAGTATTTTCTATGATGACACTATTTTGGTCAAAGTAGAAAGGCTCCCGCCACTCTCTTGTATACCCGTCTCCCGTTTTTAAATTAATAATAGCTTCATATCTTCCCGTTTTTAACATGGGCTCTTTTAAAAATAAAGGGAACTCATACAAAGAGTTTGGGGCAATTCGTAAGCTGTCAAGACTAGCACTTGCTAATACGACTTCCTTACCAATTGGAACAACATCTACACTCATCTCTAATGCTTCAATATATTCAGGCTGAACGTTATCGATAGTAATTAAAAGAGCCGGCTCATAATTGACAAAGCTAGCTTGAACTTTTTTAAAAATCAGCTCAGAATCTACTTTATTGTCATTTTGACTCAGTCTCATACCAATTTTATAGCTGAACTCAGTCACAACTGATGGTTTTTTTGACTTGGCAAGTTTTTCTGATAATTCAATCCCACCTGCGATATAGCCATCAAATTTTTCATCTGGCATCGTGATGTCAAACTTCAACACTTTTGTCTCACCTGGTTTTAACGTGATTTGTTTTGGACCTGTTACGACATCTTGAAACTGGGTCTGTAAGCTATCAGATAATCTAGCATCAGACTTGCCATACTCGATAATCCCATTTTTATTAGTCGTAGCAGAGTTATAACTAATATCAATCTCTATAGGATCATCTTTAGAGTTATTAATCACTGTTACTTCAAGTTTATCTTTTTTTGATGGTTCTATCCTAAGATCTAAATAATCTACTTTATCATCTACTTGACTAGGTGGTTTTGTTACACTAACACTAAACCCTTCGCTACTAGCATCTACCACAATTCCTAAACCTAATAAAGACAGGGACAGAGCCATCAGAAAAAGGTAGATGATACTTAGTTTACATCGCATCATATTCCTCACATTCTGTATCATTCATTATAATCATAATTCAACCCTATCATACCATAATCCACTTAATTTATAAACCTATAAGACTAATAGATACCTAGCTATTTAAAAAATTTACCTAAATGACAGGTTTAATAACCATGTTCTATTTCTCTAAAATAATGGTGCATGGTCCATCATTTTTTATATCAAGAACCATATGTGCCCCAAATTGACCTTCAAATACCTCTAGACCAGTTTCTCTTAAACTCTTATTAAAAAAATTATATAATTTTTCAGCTTCTTTGGGATCCCCTGCTTTAGTAAAGCTTGGGCGAGTTCCTTTTTTAGTATCAGCCAAAAGAGTAAACTGAGAAATAGATAAAATTTGTCCTTCTACTTGGTGAATATCTAAATTCATCTTCCCCTCATCATCTTCAAATACTCTAAGTTTACTAATTTTATTTGCTAAATAAGTCGCAGTCTCAGTCGTATCCCCTTCCTCAACACCAACTAGTAACATATAACCAAGTCCAATACTAGCCAACTGATTGTCTTCTACACTGACACTAGAGTGAGTCACTCTTTGTAATACAACTTTCATAATCCTTACCCTTTCGTTCTTTTCACACTATAGACATCAGGTATAATCTTGATTTTGTCCACCATTTGTTCTAAGTGTGCTAAATTTTTAATCGATACTGTCAAATGAATCACTGCCATTTTATTTTTAGCAGGCTTAGCATCGATACTAATTAATTTTTTAGTACTAGCGTTGACTACAAGTAACACATCATTTAAAAGTCCTGTTCGGTTATAACCAAAAATTTCTAAATCAGCGTTATACTCTTGTTCACTATTTGCAGCAGCACTCTCCCAAGAAACATCAATTTGTCTTTCTTTAGTTTCTGGCGAATGATTCATATTAGGGCAATCCTGTCTATGAATAGATACTCCCCGCCCCTTTGTAATGTACCCCACAATATCATCTCCTGGAACAGGGTTACAACATCTACTTAGGCGAATCAATAAATTATCTGCCCCTTGAATAACGACACCACCCTCATGGCGGATAGTCATTTTATTAGTCTCTTTTTTGTGAGGTGCTTGCTTTAATAATTCCTCATTTTCCTCTTGTTGCTTTTTGATACCTCGCTCTTTACGCTCTTTTTCAGTTAAACGATTGTAAACAACTTGTGTGGTGACTTCACCAAAACCAATCGAAGCATACAGATCATCTACTTGTTGATAATTAAAGCGCTCTAGTGCATCATTTAGTTTTTCTTTACTTAAAAATTCTTTAAGTGGAAAATCATTATCCACTAACATTTTTTCAAGTTGTTGTTTCCCTTTTTCCACGTTCTCATCACGGTCACGAGTTTTAAAGAAACGCTTGATTTTATTTCTGGCTTTACTTGTGGCTACCATATTAACCCAGTCTTGACTAGGTCCAAAAGAGTTACTTGACGTTAAGACTTCAATGATATCACCATTCTTAAGTTTGTAATCAAGTGGTACCATCTTACCATTTACCTTAGCACCAGTGGTTTTATTTCCAATTTCCGTATGGATATTATACGCAAAATCAAGTGGACCAGATCCCTTAGGAAGTTCTGTCACATCCCCCTTTGGTGTAAAGACATAGACCTTATCACTAAAAATCTCACCTTTAACACTATCCATAAACTCTGATGCATCATAACTCTCATCTTGAAGTTCAATAATTTCTCTAAGCAAGCTAATTTGATTAGCATTATCATCTTTTTGTTCTTCTGTTTTACCTTCTTTATAAGCCCAATGAGCAGCCACACCAAACTCGGCGATTTGATGCATATCATGTGTTCTGATTTGTATTTCAATCGGATTACCATTGGGACCAATGACTGTCGTATGAAGTGATTGATACATATTCGTTTTAGGAACTGAAATATAGTCTTTAAATCTTCCTGGTAGTGGTTTCCATTTTGTATGAATGGCACCAAGCACAGCGTAACAATCCTTAATCGAGTCCACAATCACACGCATGGCAAGTAAATCATAAATCTCAGCAAACTCTTTTTTCTTGTCATGCATTTTTAAATAAATCGAATAAATATGTTTAGGTCTACCATAAATCTCACCATAAATACCTAATTCTTCTGTTGCTTCTGTAATTTCATTGACAGCTTGCTCTATATAGGCCTCACGCTCACCACGTTTTGATTTCATAAGATGGACAATTCGGTAATATTGTCTAGGATTTAAGTAACGAAGTGAGCGATCTTCTAGTTCCCATTTAATCAAACTAATACCTAAACGATGAGCAAGGGGAGCATAAATTTCAATGGTTTCTTTAGCAATACGTCGTTGTTTGTCTTCTCTTAGATGATGAAGCGTACGCATATTATGAACTCTATCTGCTAGTTTCACCATAATCACACGTAAATCTTGTGACATAGCAAGAAGCATCTTACGGTGATTTTCAGCTAGCTGCTCTTCATGAGATTTATATTTGATTTTTCCTAATTTAGTCACACCATCAACTAAATTGGCAACATCTGCTCCAAATTCATCTTCCAAATCTTGTAGAGTCACATCTGTATCTTCCACCACATCATGTAAAAAACCAGTGGCAACGGTGTGTGGATCCATATTTAACTCAGCTAAAATCCCTGCAACTTGGATAGGATGAATAATATATGGTTCTCCAGATTTTCTAAACTGATCAATATGGGCTTTTGTAGCATAATCACAGGCCTTCTGAACAAAAGCCACATGTTCTTCGCTCATATAGGTGGAGACCATTTTGATGACTTCTTCAGCTGTTAGATCTTTTTCTTTTGGCATCTTTTTTCTCCTCCTTTTAATTAAAGCTGTCGACGTAATTCTAATTCATAACTAATAGCTGATAAGGCATACATTGGGGCTGTCTCTGCTCTTAAAATACGAGGCCCTAACGCACAACGTACTCCGTTCACATCCTCTATTTCTTGTACTTCTTTTAGTGATAGACCACCTTCTGGTCCAAAAATAATAAGTGCTCTGTCTTTAGTATCTAAACGACTTACCACTTTAGCAAATTGACTAGCTTCTCCACTTTTTGCTGACTCTTCATAAGCAATCAGCACGTAAGTATAGTATTTAAGACTCTCTAGTAGTTCTTGATAGCTTGAGAACAACTCAATATCTGGCACAGATTGCCTATGAGACTGTTCTGCTGCTTCTTTTGCTATTTTGGATAAGCGCTCTTGTTTTTTATTTAATTTTTTATGATCCCATTTAACAACAGATGCTTGTGCTGGAAAACCAACCAATCTATCCATCCCCAGTTCTGTGGCTTTTTGGGCGACAAGTTCTAACTTATCACCTTTTGTATAACCACAGGCAATGGTTACTGAAACTGGTAATTCTTTATCCATCACTTCTTTTGATACTTCAGATAAAGTAATGGTATTACCATCAATTTCAATCACTTCTGCCACGATTGTCTGATCATTCATAAAAGATAGGTAACACTTATCTTTTAGCTTCATTCGCATCACGCGAGCTGCATGATGGTAATTTTCCTCTATTAAAGTTAAAGGATTACCTTCTATATAATCTTCTTCTAAAAAATAGCGCTGCATATCTTATTCCTCAACATTCTTTTTAACAATTAAAGCATACCAATCTTGTTGTTTACAGGTTTGATCGACTTTAAAATTATGTATTTCAAGCTCTGTTAAAACAAGAGGTAGTTTGTCTTCAATAATACCTGAAACAATTAAAGTCCCATTATCTTTTAGACAACGGTAAGCATCATCTAACATTAAAATAATAATATCTGCTAAGATATTTGCCACAATCACATCAGCACTAATATCAATACCTACTAACAGGTTATTTGCTGAAACTGATACATCTTGAGCTATAGGATTTAAATTCATATTTTCTTTAGCTTGCTTTACTGCAACTTCATCCAAATCATAAGCATGAACGTCTTTAGCTCCTAAAAACTTACTAGCAATACTTAAAACACCTGAACCTGTCCCAACATCTAGTACAATCTCTCCCCCTCTGAGTGTCACTTCAAGAGCTTGTAGTGTTAGTCTTGTTGTCGGGTGCGTCCCTGTACCAAAGGCCATACCTGGATCAAGATACATGATATGCTCGTCTTTATTATGCGGAGTATAATCTTGCCACTCCGGAACAATCGTTAAATAACGACTAATATTAACAGGGTGATAATACTTTTTCCAAGCCGTTGCCCAGTCACTTTCTTCTACTTCACTTGCAGTCACTGTATTCTCACCAATATCTAAACCAAATGTTTTAAGTTCATTTATTTTAAGTTCAATACCTGGAATGATTTCTGGTAAAAATAAAGTTTCTGGGAAATACGCTATAACTTCTGCCCCTTCTTTTCGATGTTCAAAAGTCTCTTTATCTAAAATTTCACCATACGGGTCACTCTTAAAATTAACTAAATCAAGAGAATCTTCAATAGCTACCCCATTAGCGCCTGCCTCCATTAAAATGCTAGATACTGCTTCAACTGCTTCACTTGATGTGATAACAGATAATTGATTCCATTTCATAATAATAATCTCCTTTTAATATTTCGGGTATGATACATACGTTTTATTTGGGTACTCTTTTTTTACTTGATTAAAATCTTCTTCATTCCAAATAAGCTCAAAACTTTCAATGCTCTCATCTGTTAAAAAATCCAATAAATCAACTTCACCATCTACTAATACGTCATTTAAATAAGTAGTAACTGCTTCAATTATACCTTTTTCTATGCCTTTTTTTCTATCAAAAGGAATTATAGTCAAATAATCCTCTTTACTTGGTGTTTTTTTATCTGTTGAATAAAAAACTAAGCTATCTTCAAATTCAATATAAGCTTCTTCTGATTGGACTCCTGATTCATCCTCAATCACATTGCCTTTTTTATTTTCAGCAAATAATCTAAAAAGTACTTCGATACGATGCTCTCTTACATCCCAATCAATTGCGAACTCTCTATCTCCAAATGACGTTATTAATGAGTTTTCTAAATAATCTAACATGTTTTCTTTACTCATGATTTTTTCCTCTTATACTTTCTTTTCAGTCTTTCTATTATCATACAAAAGTTCCCTACATTTGCCAATAACAATCCTATGTTATAATGAATATTATCTTCAAGGAGGGACTTAGGATGAATAAACCACTTGCTTATCGCATGCGACCTGAAAATATTGATGACGTTGTGGGTCAACAACACTTAGTTGGTGAAGGAAAAATTATTCGCCGAATGGTTGATGCTAAACAACTGACTTCCATGATTTTATATGGTCCTCCAGGTACTGGAAAAACAAGTATTGCTAGTGCTATTGCAGGATCAACTCACTATGCATTTCGTATGCTTAATGCAGCAACAGACACAAAAAAAGATTTACAAGTTGTAGTAGAAGAGGCAAAAATGAGTGGGACTGTTATTTTACTACTAGATGAAGTTCACCGCTTAGACAAGCCCAAACAAGATTTTTTATTACCACATTTAGAAAACGGACAAATTATTTTAATTGGTGCGACAACAGAAAATCCCTATATCTCGATCAATCCAGCCATTAGAAGTCGAACTCAAATTTTTGAAGTGCATTCACTCGCTCAAGAAGAGATCGAACAAGCTATTAGCACAGCTTTAAATGATCCAGAAGAAGGATTTGGAAATCTTAAGATTAATCTTGCACCTGAGGCTATGACTCATTTAACAAGAGCAACTAATGGTGACTTGAGAAGTGCGTTAAATGGACTTGAGTTAGCTGTTAAATCAACAAAACCAGATGAAGACAGTGTGATTAATTTAACTTTAGATGTTGTAGAAGAATGTGTTCAAAGAAAAGCTCTACTACATGACAAAGATGGAGATGCTCACTATGATGTTATTTCTGCCTTTCAAAAATCTATTAGAGGAAGTGATGTGGATGCGGCCCTTCATTATATGGCACGACTAGTCGAAGCTGGGGAATTGATTGTTTTATGTAGACGACTTCTTGTTACAGCATATGAAGACATTGGCTTAGCAAACCCTGGGGCTTGTGCTAGAGTCGTTTCTGCTGTTCAAGCTGCTGAAAAACTAGGGTTACCTGAAGCTAGAATTCCCCTAGCCCAAGTTGTAATTGATTTATGCTTATCTCCAAAATCTAATTCTAGCATTGAAGCCATAGATAATGCCATTCAAGATATCAGGCAAGGAAATGCTGGAGAAGTTCCTAGTCATTTGAAAGATGCTCACTATAGTGGTGCTAAAAAATTAAACCGCGGAGTTGGTTACAAATACCCTCATAATTTCCAAAATGGATGGGTTAAACAGCAATACTTACCAGATAAAATAAAAAATAAACGCTACTATATACCTAAAACAACTGGTAAATATGAATCCGCTTTAAAAAAACAACTGGAACAATTAAAGTAGATTAAAAAATCGTAACGTAATAATTGAAGAAATTATTATCCTATGTTAGTATATATATAGAAGATATCTGTGATGTGCGCAGTATCCCCATTAGTGTTGACCGAACAAATCGTTTTACCTTGGGAATTAACGTACCTTTGTCAAAAACATGCCTTGTCATTTGGTAGTTTGCGATACTGGTCAAGATTCCCACCTGCATATTTCGCGGGTTCAACCATCAGGGATACAAAACGGCATCTACGGATATTTTTTTGTTTTGCTTTCATATTTAAATAAATGCGTTTTTAGAAAAGGCTGTGATATAATTGTATCGAATTATTATGTTATTATTTGCACTTGTTCTCATATTTATTGGTATTTACTTAAACAAACAAAAAGAACAACTACTCCTGTTATTCACTCAAGATAACAGTAAAAATATATCAACTTTAGCTATTTGGTTTATCACTCTAGCTTGTATGGGTATCATCCTTGGCATCTTCATCCCCACTAAGATGATTCTTTTAGTTTATGTAGCTATTGTCTTAATCATCTCAGCTATCTTCAGTACAAAAATTGCAAACAATATGAAATCTTAAGGATAGGTGATCACTATGTTAAAACAATACAACTCAATTTTAGTCGCCGTCGATGGATCAAAAGAAGCAGAATCTGCTTTGAATAAGGCTGTTGATGTAGCTAAAAGAAACAATGCAACCTTATATATTGTACACGTCATTGACATGAGAGCTTTTGAATCAATGACATCATATGATGAAACTTTAGAAAAAGATGCTGCTAGTGAAGCAAACAAGACATTAAAAGAATACACAGACTACGCTCATAATAATGGCTTAACTGATGTGATTGATATCATTGAAGTAGGTATTCCAAAACGTGTTTTATCTAATGAGTTACAAGAGAAATATAATATTGATTTAATCATGTTAGGTGCCACAGGTCTTAATACGATGGAGAGAATCTTGATTGGCTCTGTTTCTAGCTATGTAGCTCGTCATGCAACATGTGACGTGTTGATCGTTAGAACGGATATGAATAACAACCCCATTAAATCTGACAAATAAAAAATGACTTTGGCTTATGTAACAAATAAGCCAAAGTCATTTTTATTTATTTATTTTTTTAAAGCTTCCACATCACGAGCAATCATTAATTCTTCATCTGTTGGTACTAAAAGTACTTTAACTTTAGCATCATCAGTAGAAATCACACGCTCAACACCACGAACATCATTTCTCTTAGGATCGATGTCACAACCAAACCAAGTTAAGCCATCAATAATTTCTTTACGCATGTTAATGTCATTTTCACCAATACCTGCTGTAAAGACAATAGCATCCACACCGTTCATTGTCGCTACATAATTACCAATATATTTACGAACACGGTCTGCAAAAATTTCAAGTGCAAGTTCTGCTGATGGTTTTGTAGATGCCTCTAAGTCACGCATATCACTTGATACACCTGAAAGACCTAAAAGTCCAGATTCTTTATTTAAAATGTTAATCATATCTTTAATGTCAGTTAAACCTAATTTGCCCATTAAATATTGTAAAAGTGATGGGTCAATGTCCCCTGATCTAGTTCCCATAGTAACACCTGCAAGTGGTGTGAATCCCATAGAAGTATCAACAGATTTTCCACCATCAACAGCTGTAATAGAAGCACCATTACCTAAATGACATGTAATGATTTTAGTATCCTCAATTGGTTTACCTAACATTTTTGCTGCTCTTTCAGACACATAGCGATGACTCGTTCCATGTGCACCATATTTACGAGCACCATATTTTTCATAATACTCAGTTGGAATACTATATAAATAGCTAACTTCTGGCATTGTTGTATGGAATGATGTATCAAACACCCCAACGTTTAATGTTTTTGGTAATAACTTTTGGAAAACACGGATTACTTGTGCTTCAGCTGGGTTATGTAATGGAGCAAATTCTGCTAACTCATCAACTAATAATAAAGCTTCATCATCGATAATAGCTGACTCTTTAAAATGCTCTCCACCAGCTACAATACGATGACCAGCTCCTGTAATTTCATCAAATGAGTCAATAATATTTAGTTCTGTTAATTGTTCTAATAACATATTTACAGCGATATCGTGATTTTCAATATCTTGAACAACTTCATAAGTTTCACCATCACCATATTTAATTGTAAAGATTGAATCATTTAATCCAATACGTTCTACGATTCCCTTAGCGATAACTGTTTCTTCTGGCATATTATATAATTGCCATTTTAAGCTTGAGCTACCTGCGTTAATTGCGATTGTTTTTGACATGTGTATTTCTCCTTTTAGAATATATTATCTTCGCTCCACTGGCGAAATTGACTCACAAAATTAATGACACTTTCACTATCTTTTAAAGATGGTATCTCTGCTACTAAGACTTCCTTGGCTTGTTTGGCATGCTCACCTTTGTGTTGTAGTAAGACAATTGATTTCCCTAAACTTTCTTGACTAAATAAAGAAGTTGGTAATCTCAAAATTGACTGAACATAAACACTCTCTTTTAACCACTTTGTTAAAGCAGGTGCTTGTTCTGTTTCCAAGAAATTGTTAGGTAATAAAAATAACCCAACACCATCATTTGTTACATAATTCATGCTTTGCTCCATTAATAAATGATGCGCGTAACTATGCCCATCAGCAACTGAGGTTGTAAAGTTCTTAGCTTGCTCATCATTAGTATAAAAACCAATCGGCAAATCCCCCACAACGACATCTAGCGGATCAATTGGTAAGTCACTCAAGCTATCTTTATGTATTAAAGAGACATCTAAATCAATCCAGTTTTTATCAATAGCTGCAATCTGTAGTAGTAACTCATCAGTATCAACTCCGATACCTGAGGAGGTAAAACCAGCTAAGGATAGATTAGCCAAAATAGTATACAATAAATTACCCATTCCAACACTTAGGTCTCCAATGACCACGGATTCTTTTTTATCTTTCATTAATTGCTCAATGATATAGACAAATAAAAAACCAATACTATCTGGTGTTAGTTGATGATTAGCCTGAAGTGGTTCTTCTTGTAGCCCTTTTAGTAAAGTTAGTTGAGTAATTTTTCGTTTATCTTCTTTTGATAAATCAAGCTTTGAAATTTCTTGGTATAATTTTTCTAGTTTTTCAACATCTACTGGGCTAGGAACATTATCAATAACACGGACCTTCCCATTATCTAATATGTTTTCACCATTTTCAATGTATGCATCAAAAAAAGAAGTCTCTAGTTTCTGCTGTAAAATCATCACAGACTCACTCATATACTCAAAGCCTAGCTCAATATTCGTTTGAGACAAGTTGCCCACCTCACTATTGATTTTATAAATCTCCTACCTTCCCATTTTAGCGAAAGAATGTGAATAATTCAAGGTAAACAAGCATAAAATATATTTATCAAAGGTTTCTTTTTAAGTTTCATATCTTTGCGTTTTTTTCTGTTCAAAACCACTTTTTAAATAACAGGATATACTATAAAAAGAATACTCACTTCGCTTATCAATAACAACCTCTCCTACAGTGTATGCAAGAGTTACCATTTCGCCTTTTGCTACATTTTCAGATTCTTCTTCCCCGTACTGCATTAATATGTCACATAAATAAGCATCAGTACTCACTTTCAATATATCTTGCTTATGATAATAATCATCAATGAAATAAATAAAACTAATCGTAATCATAGCCATTAAACAAATAAAAGGGGTGGCTATGCCACCCCTATAATCCCCCTTTATCCAAGAAATAAACAAATGTATCGCCTCCTGTTAAGGTTATTGTCATTTTAATCATCTCTTCGTACTCGGTAAAACCCACATCAACTACTTCTTGAATAAGCGGTTGATGGCCTGGTGTTTGTCGTAACATGTCATTGTAGTGATTATATTCTACTACATCGCTCTTATTTGGTTGAGGTTTAACAAAAAATCGTAATTTCTTCCCATCTTTGATTTCTTTAAATCGCATTTTTTTAATATCATGATCTAATTGTCTTTTACCTATTTGTAACTCAACATAATCTTTTTGATTTTCTAGAGCTTCCATCTGGGTTAGTAATGTTATAAATGGTGTCACAAATATTAATAAACTCATGGTAACTACTAAAGTTATCATACTCTCTAACAAAGTGAACCCACTGTCTTGATGAATTATTTCCGAGAAAGATCTAGGATGACATTTTGCTTTTCTAAAATCAATTGACCATCACCACTTTCTATTATCTTAATACCAAACAACTCACATTTTTCTTGAACAGCTTCGTTTGTTTCTGACAAGTCAAATTTGACTATCTCCGAAGCAAATATAGCAAGTTCTAACATATCTTGTTGTCTTTTTGTTTGTTCCCTTAAAAAAATAAGACTATCCAACATAAACAATATCCCTACAGTGACAATAAACATAGCTAATAATGCTTCAGATAATAAAAAACCCTCACAATTTTTCTTCATGTCGCATCACCTTACTATTGGTCATCTGCACTTTATATTCGATACTAACTTGGTTAACAACATCAATAAAAGTAAATATCATAAGAGATGAAGGACGTCCAGTAGAACTAGATAACGTTAATTTATCTATCCCTTCTAATTTATATACCTGAACACTTAAACCATTGCCAATATTTAATATCTCCATTTGATTTTTACCATTTTTTGAATATGTAAAAAAAATAGACTGCCTATTACTATCTACCTCGATAAGACTAGGAAATCCTGTCATAATAGCATGTTGCTGACATTTTTCATATAATCTTTCAAATTGATTTAATTGCTGATTAATACTTCGTTGTTGTTGCCACTGAGTATATTTTAAAACAGGTATGATACTAAGAATGCTAACTATCAATAACACACAAACACTCTCAAACAAAGTGAAGCCTTGTTGATCTTTAATCCTTTTCAAGAGTAATACCTATTTTTTCAGCTTTTTCTTGTTGTTCTTTGGATATATACCCGCCTTTTTCTAACACATCTAAACTTTGTGCCCTTTTTGAATTATCTAAATAATACATCTCAGCTTGGGTTTGAATAACTTTTTCTAAAGCATCATCACCTTGTTTATTAATACTTGCTTGTTGTTTGGTTAAATTAGGAACAAATAAAATAAGTAATACAGCTATAACTAATAGTACAATTAACATCTCTAAAAGAGTAAAACCATCATTTTCTTTTTTCCATTTTTTTAAAATCATCAATAAAACTCTCCCATTCCACCATAGATTGGTAATAATAGTGATCCATAAATAGATACAATTAAGACTGCTATTAAAATGAACGTCATTGGTTGTAGATATTGAATGATTTTCTCCCCCTCACTAATAAAAGTTTCCCATTCTTTTTTCCCATACATGACAAGCTCTTCCCCAAGCCTACCATTTACCTCTCCTTGCCTGATAATCAAAGTCAATTCTGGAGTTAAAAAATGCCACTGTTTCATCGGCTCATTCATAAAATAGCCTCTTTCGATTTCCCTTTGAATTTCTCGTGCCATCTCTTGCATCAAAGGTGAATACCCATCTTGTTCCATCACTAAAACAACAGATTTAAATGTCATCCCCTGTGATAATAAATTCCCCCATTCTGTTGCAAAAAGGGCAGTGTAATAACTGGTTACTAACTTCCCAACAATAGGTGTCTTAGCTAAAAAATTCATTTTAATAACTTCTGATTTTTCACCTAGATATTTTATGATTAAAAAGAAAGTCAGTAATCCTACCAATATAGACAAACTACCCCACCTCAACCCTTGATCTAGCCAGGCAAAAGACTTGGGAGCAGATGACTCTTGATCCATGGATAAACTAGATAATTGCGGTATGATAAACTGTTTCATACCTATTAGCATCAAGACTAAAAATAGCAATAAAGTTACCGGGTAACTTAGTATCTTTAGCATATCTTTTTGCTGTTTTCCTTTTTCACTCATTTGTTTTGACATTCTTTTCAAGGTAGAAACCATATCCCCATGAATTTCAGCAAAACGCAAAGGAGCTAATTGATTTTTCGTAAACCCTAATGTTTCTAAACTTTTTGCTAACGTGTCACCTTTTAGTAATCTCTTTTCAATATAACGAAGCTTCCCTTTTTGTTTCTTAGATACCATCATCATAAAATGAATACTTTGTTCTAAACTAAAGCCATTGTCTAAAAGTTCCCCTAACAGCGTCATAAATCTTTGTCTTTCTAATTTACTAAACCTATTTGACTTCTCACCTTTTTTTATAGATTTCCAAAACTTCTTTAGTGATTTTTTCTTGTTTATACGCCAATTGTAAGTTTTTTTCCCACTCATTATTTTCCTCATTATCTAATATGTCATATAACACACCATATTCATGATTTTTCATAGGAATCATCTCTTGGTAAACCACTCCTTTCACACTTTCTTTAATATCTTGATCAGATATCCCTAGTTCTTTCAATCTAATCAATACACCTTTTTGATTCATAGCATGAATCGTTGAAAATACTAAGTGTCCTGTTAAACCAGCACGAACTGCCATTTTGGCTGTTTCACTATCTCTGATTTCACCAATCAACAATACATCTGGTCTATGTCTTAAACAAACTTTGATTAACTCTTGGTAAGTTAAACCAATTTTTTCATTTACTTGAAACTGAACACAATCATCATCTTCAATCTCAACCGGGTCTTCAATTGTTATGACTTGTTTGTGTTTTAAATGAATTAATTCTTGTAGTAATAAATGAGTGCTCGTTGACTTACCCGACCCTGTAGGACCAGCAAAAATAAATAATCCTTGTCTTGGTATCATTGTTTTAAGACTTTCAAATTGTTTTTGATCAATAAATGCGATATCTTCTGTTGTTTTAATTGGATAAAGAAAACGAATCACCAATGTTTCACGATTTAAAAAATCGGCGACTGTTGATAAGCGGATACGATAAGTTTGTTGCTTCACCTTAACTGATGTTGAACCCATCTGAACTTTTCTCTTTTCAGCAATATCCATACCTGCTAAATACTTAAAGTACAAAATAAGTTGCTCTCCAGTTTTTTTGTCTATGTACTCATAATCCTTTATTTCTAAATGAAAACGAAAAGACAAATGGTATCCTTTTTTCTTTGGTAAAATGTATAAATCACTCATTTTGTTCTTATACCCATAATGAATCAAACGCTTAACAAGTTGTTTCATCTCCTCCCCCCTAAACTTACTTGCTTATTTAATATATTCGCTAAATATTTAATTTTTATTTTTTTGTATAAAAAATTGAGTAGTTTTAATCACTAAATACCATGATCAAAACTACTCAATTTCTCTTACCTATTATTCAGCAGATGTATAAACTTCTGATACATCATCATCATCCTCTAAAGCATCTACAATACTTTGTAAAATATCACTATCACCCTCAGAAAGTGTCGTTGAAACTTGAGGCACCATTGTCAATTCTGCTTGTGCCAGCACGTAACCTTCTGCTTCTAAGGCATCCCTGACTTGAGTAAAGTCACTAGCTTCTGCATAAATCTCAAACACATCATCTGATATGATAATGTCTTCCCCACCTGCTTCAAGCACACTCATCGTCATCACATCTTCATCCACATCTAGTTCTTCTCTTTCAATAGCTATATAACCTTTTCGATCAAACATATAAGCTACTGAACCAGTTTCGCCAAGAGATCCACCATTTTTATTGAAGGCTACTCGTACGTTTGTCGATGTTCTATTTTTATTATCAGTTAATGTTTGAACTAAAATAGCAACACCACTTGGACCATACCCTTCATAAACAACTTCATCATATTGTTCACCTTCACCAGCAGTTGTCGCTTTTTTAATTGCCCTGGTGACATTATCATTTGGCATATTGGCACTTTTTGCCTTATCTAGAGCTAGCCTTAGCGAAGGATTAGTTGTTGGATCTGCCCCTCCTGCTTTTGCTGCCACATAGATCTCGCGTGTTAGTTTTTGAAAAATTTGACCTCGTTTAGCATCTTGAGCACCTTTTCGATTTTTTATATTATTCCACTTAGAATGTCCCGCCATACTAAATCCCTACTTTCTTTTTAGTTATTACTTATATCATAGCATATTTTAATGTCTATTTTTTCCTAACTAAAAACCAAATTAACAACACCACACAAGCAGTTAATGCCCCTGAACTGTCTAGCATCACATCTTGAAATAAAGGGGTTCGACCTCCTGTTAACATTTGATGGAATTCATCCATAGCAGCATATCCTGTGGCGCTAAACCAAGAGATAATAGCAACTAAATACACTGGTTTTAGTTTAGGTTTTAACACTAAAAATAAACTACCACCTAGAACAAAGAAAGTAAAAAAATGGGCTCCTTTTCGAATAAAAAACTCAATAAACTTAGCATAACCCATGGTTTTAATACTCACTACCGAATTAGCATAGGAAAATTCAATAGATGATAAACTTTCTTTAAAAGGTTCCCCTGGTAACCAATTTTCTAAAAAAGGGACTGAATTTTGTTGTTCATAGGTTTGAGAAGAGCTGATAAATAAAACTAACATAATCAAACAGCAAATAATTAAATAAGCATAACCTGATTTAAACTGTTTTTTCATTATAAATACCTCGTTTTCTTAAATTAAACCGCATTTTTATCATTATTTTTTAATTTTTAGTGTATAATAACAATTACATATTGAAAGGGGATACTATTATGACATATTCATTAACATGGGATTTAGACTCAATCTTTGATGGAGGAGTCGAATCTGAAGCTCTAAAACAACGTATTTTACTTCTGGATGATCAAATTACAGAATACCAAACACTCGTGACTGATTGGAATCCTGACACTGATAAACCTGAGTTTAAACAATTTGAAATAATCATGACTGTTCAAGAGAAGGTTTCAAATGGTTTGGGACAAACATTTAGTTTTGTTAATGCCATTCAATCTGCTGATGTCTCTAACAAAGAAGCTGGTAGTTTACTTGCTGGATTATACACTAAACATACTGGTTTTCAAAATGCTGAAGTCTTACTGACGAAGAAACTTACCTCTATGCCTGATGCTACTTGGTCTCAACTTCTAGAAACACCTATTGCAAAAAAACAAGGAGTTACTTTTAATCTAGAAGAAACAAGACATACTGGCAAACGTTTGTTAAGTGAAGAAGAAGAAACAATCATTAACCAACTTTCCACAGATGGCTTTAATGCTTGGAGTACACATTACGATACGATTGTAGCCAATATTACCATTCCTTTTGAAGAAGATGGTGAAGTTATTGAACTATCTGTTGGACAGGCTTTTAATAAAATGATGAGCAGTGCTGATAGTGATACACGTAAACGTTTATTTGACAAGTGGGAGGAAGTTTGGTCTCAGCAAGCACCATTATTTGCAGATACCTTAAATCACCTTGATGGGTACCGTCTAACAAATAATAAACTTCATGGTATCACAGATCACTTACAAATTCCTTTAGAATACAACCGTATGCAAGAAAAAACATTGACTGCTATGTGGGATGCTATCGCAGCTAATAAACAACCATTCGTTGATTTCTTAACACGAAAAGCTAATTTGTTTGGAAAAGAAAAAATGGAGTGGCAAGATCAAGATGCTCCTGTTATTTTAGGTGATTTTGAAGAAAAACGTTATACTTTTAATGAAGCAGCAGATTTTATAATAGAGAACTTTAATAACTTTAGTCCTAAAATGGCTGATTTTGCTAAAATGACATTTGAAAAAAGTTGGATCGAAGCAGAAGATCGTCCTGGAAAACGCCCTGGTGGTTATTGCACTGGATTTCCTGAAAGTCAGGAGTCACGTATCTTTATGACTTACGGAGAATCAGTGAATGAAGTATCTACTCTAGCTCATGAACTAGGACATGCTTACCACTCACACGTTATGTGGGATTTACCTGCAATAAGCCAAGATTATGCTATGAACGTGGCAGAAACTGCTAGTACCTTTGCTGAATTGATTGTTTCTGATGCGACACTTAAACAAGCTTCATCAACAGAAGAAAAAATTAATTTATTAGATATTAAAATTCAAAATGCGATTGCCATGTTTATGAATATCCATGCTAGATTTATTTTTGAAAATAACTATCATGAAGCAAGAAAACATAAAGTACTGACAGATACAGAAATCACTGACTTAATGTTAGAAGCTCAAAAAGAAAGCTATAAAGACTCTCTTGAATCTTACCATCCACATTTTTGGGCAAGCAAATTACATTTTTACATTGATAGCGTACCTTTCTATAATTTCCCATATACATTTGGTTACTTATTTAGTCTAGGTATCTATGCTCATGCTGCAAAACAAGGTAAGTCATTTGAAGATGAATATGTTGCTTTACTACGTGATACTGCGTCTATGACAACAGAAGAACTAGCTCTAAAACATTTAGGTATTGATTTAACTAAACCTGACTTCTGGCAAGCTGGTATTGATATCATTATTAAAGACGTCAACGAATTTTTAGAATTAACCAAACCATATGTATAACATTTCAATAGAGGCTAGCTTAAAATCCAGCCTCTATTTTTCTACATGAATAATTATGTATAACTAAATGATAATATCTAACCTAGCCTCTTGGATTAAAATAAATGGGTCTATAATAAATCGTGTTGATGGATAGTTTCCATTAACACGATTTTTTGTTTTTAAATACAAAAAGGAACATCCAAACATGATAAAATAAAGTCGACAAAAACCAAATTATCAGGAGGATGTTCCCATGGATAATCATACTAGAAAATGACTTAATTTAACAGACAAATCTATTATTTTTGAAAAAGATTGGTTAACTGAGGCTACTATTAGAGGTAGACGCTCAAATATAATAAGGGGAAGACTAACGTCTCCAGACAGAATATGCCCCTCTTGTCATCAGAATACGTGTGTTAAAAATGGTACTTATACTACTAAAACACAGCTACCAGAGTTTAATAGGATCACAACTTATTTAGAACTTAAAAGAGAACGATATCTATGTAAAGAATGTCATACAACATTCAGTGCTGATACTGCGTTAGTCGATGACTATTGTCATATATCGAAAACATTAAAGTATCAAATCGCCTTAGATTTGAAAGAAGATCGTTCAAGAAAAGAGATTGCTAGATTCCATCATGTTTCTGATAACACGGTACAACGTGTTTTATACGACTTTACCAACCACTGTCTAACCAACTTTCAACATCTACCAAAAGTACTATGTATCGATGAATTTAAATCAACTAAGTCATGTCAATCTGGTATGAGCTTTATTTGTGCTGATGCTGAAAGTAAAAAGATTATTGATATTTTACCAGATAGACGCCTCTTCTCTCTTATTAAGTACTTCCTGAAATACTCCAGAAAAGAGCGGTTAAAAGTGAAGTTTCTCGTCATGGATATGAATGCCAACTACGGTGGCCTTCTTAAAACTGTATTTCCACATGCAGAAATTGTGACAGATAGATTCCATATCATTCAGCATATCAATCGTTCTTTTAATCAACTAAGAATAAAAGAAATGAATCAATTAAAACGTTATGATAATGAAGAAGCAAAACAATACCGGAGAATAAAAAAATATTGGAAACTATTTTTAAAAGACTCTAGTCAATTAAGTGCCACTACATATAGTAATTATCCTCTTTTCAATAAAAGTATGACACAAGTTGGTGTCATTGAAGAACTTCTTTCCTATAACTCAACTATAAAAATCGCATATGATTATATACAAGAGTTAAAATATGCTTATGAAACAAAGGATTCAGACTTATTTTTAGAATTAACCCATCCTATCTCTAATGAGCTTCCTAAGGAATTTAAAGCCAAGTTCAAAACATTCCAAACCTTCAGGCAAGGTTGTTACCAATGCTTTAAATTATTCTTATTCAAATGGTTTTTTAGAAGGAATTAACAACCGAATCAAAGCTATCAAACCAACAGCCTATGGTTACCGAAATTTCTTAACTTTTAAGCGACGGATTTTCCTTATTCAAGGTCAATCATTTCAATTTAATTAAAAAGAAGAAGGAGGAAAAATCCCCCTTCTTCTAATGCCCTTATTTTATCAATTTTTAAATATCAACACGATTTGACGAAGAGCCAAAAAAAGTTAAGTTAAGACAAAAAAAGGAATGACAATTAAGTCATTCCTTTTTAAATAATTTCTTAGTTTACACGTACTCCAAAATCTGGAGACCATGCTGAAATACTTTGAACTGTTACTGATTCACCTGGTTGTGGTGCATGGATATATTGTCCACCACCTACATAAATACCAACGTGATGAGTCGCTCCTCTAGCTCCCCAGAATACTAAATCTCCTGGTTCTAATTGACTTAGAGATATTTGAGTTCCAGCGCTTTCTTGAGGTACAGTCCAACCACCGATTTCTTTACCAGTTGATTGACGATATACATAAGAAGTAAAACCTGAACAGTCAAATCCACTTGGATCTTTTCCGCCCCATACATATGGAACACCAATGTATTTATAAGCTTCAGCAACTACTGCACTACCATTTGCAGCTGGTGGTGCTGGTGTTGATGGTTTTGGTGCTGGAGCTGGTGTTGATGGTGTTGATGGTGCTGATGGTGCTGGTGTTGATACTTCTTCTTCTACTTCATAATCGCCATTATCTTGAGTTGTAGAAGAGTTATCGTTGTTATTTGTATTCACAACCTCTTCTGAACTATTGTTGTTTGTATTTTCGCTTGTTTCATCTGTTGGAGTTGATACTGTTGTTTCTTCTTTTACAGTTTCATCTTTAGTTGCTTCTTCTTTTACAACTGATGATGTTGTTGTTTCTTCTTTTACAGTTTCTTCTTTAGTTGCTTCTTCTTTTACAACTTCTTGTTTAGCTGCTTCTTTAGCTGCTTTTTCTGATTTCTCAGCTGCTTGACGTTGTGCTTCACGTTGTGCTTCTGCAGCTTTTTGTTCAGCTACAAATTCTTGTTTTTTACTTTCTTCAGTTGCTTTTTCAGCTGAAATTTGACTTACAGCTGCTTTTTGTGCTAATTCTTGGTCCTCTAACTCACCTTTTTTAGCTTCTAGAGCTACAGCATTTTCTTGAACAACTGCTGCTTTTTTTTCAACAGTTTCTTTTTTCTCAACAACAGCATCTTTATCTGCTTTTTGTTCTTTCATCATTGAGTTGTTAGCACCTACTAGACGAGTAGCAGCTACTACTTTAGTAACAGCATCAGATACAGAATCAGCATTTAAAACTAAATCTACAACGTTAGAATTTGCTGAATCTACTTGTACAGATCTAGCTTGCTCTTTAATAGATGCATCACGTTTTTGGATACGTTTTTCTAAATCTTTTATTTCACCATTTAATGAAGTGATTTCTTTACTTAATTTTGCTTGTTCACCTTGTAGAGATTCTGCTTCTTCACGAATAGATGAAATGTTTTCTTGAATAGAAGCTAATTGCTCATGAGCCTGTGCTTCTTGACTTGCTAAAGCACTAATTTTTTGGTCTTGCTCAGCAATTTTTGAATTAGCATCTGCTGCTTGTGCAACAAAGGCACCAGATGTTGATGTTATAACAATACTACTTAATAATAAAGTTGATAGAATTTTCTTTTTCACGTTTTATTTTCCTCCATGTAATAGATATCTTCTAGTAATTTCAAATGTATTTTTCTTGATTAATTTAACTTTTAATTTCAACGACAAGGTCATTGTAACACACCTACATGTCACTCATATAATAGAAATGTTACAAAAGTATTTCAACGTGCCTTCTTTTTCTTTTTTAATCCGAATAATTTAGATAATGGAATAACAAACAATGTGATATAGAGTGTGTTAATCAACAAGGTAGGCGTTAAATTTCTAGTAAAAAAGTCTAAGAACGTTGTATTCGTTAAATTAAAGGCTGTTAATAATAAAACTCTACCGATGGATAATAATGTCACAAATACGATAAAACTTAATATCAATGTAAATGTATTAGGAATAACATGCTCAAACAAAAGATACATCAATAAAACTAGTAAAGGATATAAAATCAGATTAATCCCTATAACATTATAAAAGTATGAGTCATACAACAAGCCAATAACAGCTGCCCAACTAGTTAAATAGACTTTGCCTACTTTAAATGTTGAAAACATAAATAATAGAAGGGTTAAATTACTAGTAAAAGTCATAGGTACAGCAAACAAACTCATCAATCCACTACTAATATGCGCATCTACTAACATCGTGATAAACAATAAGATTGGTAGATAGTAAGAGAAATATTTTGATTCGCTCATTATTTTTCTCCTGTTCCGACTAAGCGTTTAATAACTGTCACATGTGTTACATCATACATATCTGCAACAGGTGTGACTAATACTTCTGAATCTAAACCTGTTTTGCTCTTTTTAACTTCTGTCACTTCACCAACAACTAATCCTTCTGGTGAATTACTACCCAAACCACTTGTTACAACAGCATCACCCTTCTTAACATCCTCAACTGTTGTCAGTTGAGAGACAACTAACGTATTTGTTTTACTGTTGTACGACTCCATCAGACCATAGGCTTTTTTACTACCGTTTGTGTTAATTTTAACAGGAAAATGGTTAGTATTTTGGTTTTGAGTCGTTAATAGTTCTACCTTAGCACTGTTGGCTTCAGCAATGATCACACGTCCTACTAAACCTTTATTACCCATGACAGCCATATTAACCTCGACACCATCTTTTGTCCCTTTGTCAATAATCAAAACATCTTGCCAACTATCAGGAGAGCGATTAATCACATTAGCATTAACTGTTTCATAATCAGTTAATGTCTTAGATAAGTCTAACTGTTCTTTTAGTTTCTCATTTTCAGCTTTTTGATCTGCTAATTCTGTTTCAATCGTCAAACTATGATCCATACGACGTTTTAATGCTTCATTTTCAGAGTAAGTATTAAATAAATTATTAATACTTCTGACGCCATTTTCTAAGCCTCTAAATGGAGCCTTGATAATTTTATCAATCTGAGCAACAGCGTTGTTGATTTGTGATTGACCTGGCATACTTTTATTTTTATCATTTCTCTGAATAGCACTAAACGTCACTAGTAATACAATAATTACTGCAACAGTTATGGCAATAATAATATTTCGACTTGAATTAAACTTTTTCACTTCTTCACCTCAAAATTCTTCTATAACTGAATATACATCCGTCTTATTCTATCATTATTCCTTTTATTTAGCCATAAATCTATGACATGTTTCAAAAAAATTAATAAAATGAGGCTATAGACAAAAAAACTGATAGAAACGAAACGTTTCTATCAGCAACTTTCATAAAAGATTATCCTTCATAAGCATCAATAATGATTTGTTTTAGTTCACTAATTAATGGCTCTTTTGGATTAGCTGTTGTACATTGATCTTCATAAGCAAGCTCTGCCATACGATCAACTGTGTTATCTAATACTTCTTGAGTTAAACCTTGTGCTTTTAAGTTCATATCAATACCACAACGAACACCTAAATCATAAACAGCTTCAGCAAGGGCTGCTACTAGTTCCTCATTTGTATCGCCTTTTAGACCTAAATACCTAGCCACATCAGCATAATCTTGATCTGCTCTAAAGTAATCATATTTAGGGAAGATAGCATGTTTTGATGGGTCTTTAGCATTATAGCGAATAATATGTGGCAGTAAAATAGCATTCGTACGACCATGTGGGATGTTATACTCTCCACCAATCTTATGAGCGATTGAGTGACAAATTCCTAAGAAAGCATTGGCAAATGCCATACCAGCCATTGTCGAAGCATTATGCATTTTTTCACGATTTTCTAAATTAGGTCGTTTCACTGAATCTTCTAAATTATCAAAGACTAGCTTAATTGCTTGTAAACTTAATCCACGAGTGTAATCACTTGCCATCACTGATACATATGATTCTAGAGCATGAGTTAACACGTCCATTCCAGTATCAGCCGTTACAGAAGCCGGTACACTTAATACAAATTGTGGATCAATAATCGCTACATCTGGTGTTAAGGCGTAATCTGCTAGTGGGTATTTCACATGTGTTTCACTGTCAGTAATAACTGCAAATGGTGTTACTTCAGCTCCTGTCCCTGATGTTGTTGGAATACTTACCATTTTAGCTTTTTTAGCTTTTGGAATTTTATAAGCACGTTTTCTAATATCCAAGAATTTTTGTTTTGCTCCAAAGAATTCTGTCTCTGGATGTTCATAGAATAACCACATACCCTTAGCTGCATCCATTGCTGAACCACCACCAATAGCAATAATAGTATCTGGTTCAAATTTAGCCATCTGCTCAGTTCCAGCATACACTGTATTTGTTGAAGGGTTTGGTTCAACATCTGAGAACACTTCAAAGGTTACTGGTTTCTCACGTTTCATCAATTCATTGATTACACGGTCCGTATAGCCTAATTCCACCATACCAGGGTCACACACGATAAACGCACGTTCAATATCATCCATATCTTGTAAATATTGTAGAGAATTTAACTCAAAATAGATTTTCTCAGGTAATTTAAACCATTGCATATTATTTCTCCGTTTCGTTACAGTTTTTGTGTTAATTAGGTTAACTGACGTCACGTTTTTAGATACTGAGTTTTTACCATAAGAGCCACAACCTAATGTTAATGATGGAATCATTTCATTATAAATATCACCAATACCACCTTGAGCTGCTGGTGAGTTGATTAGAATACGACAAGCATTCATTCTAAGTCCAAAATCTAAGTGTAAATCCTCATCTTCAGAATGCAGGACTGCTGTATGTCCTTCTCCGTTTAAACGTAACATTGCTTCACATAACTCTAAACCATGCTCTGTGTTCTCAGCTTTCATCATTGCTAAGACCGGAGATAATTTCTCTCTTGATAATGGGTAATCTTGTCCTACCCCATCAAGTTCTGCTACTAAAATTTTTGTTCCCTCAGGTACATTAATACCAGCATCTTTTGCAATAGAGACAGCTGAGTGACCTACAATTTTTGGATTAACAGCTGTTTTAGCTTCATTCATCACAGCGTTTTCTAATTTTTCTAATTCATCAGGTTTAACAAAATAAACTTGGTGTGCTTCAAATTCACGTTTCACATCATCATAAATTTCTGAATCAACGATGACACCTTGTTCTGATGCACAAATCATCCCATTATCAAATGATTTAGACACGATTAAATCATTAACAGCTCGTTTTATTTTAGCTGACTTCTCAACGTAAGCTGGTGTGTTACCTGGACCCACCCCAAGAGCTGGTTTACCCGTTGAATAAGCAGCCTTGACCATACCAGACCCACCTGTTGCAAGAACTATTGCTACACCCTCATGATTCATTAAACCATTTGTTCCTTCAATAGATGGTGTATCAATCCACTGAATACAGTCTTTTGGAGCACCCGCTTTAACGGCTGCATCACGAACAACTCGTGCTGCTTCTGCTGAACATTTTTGAGCTGATGGATGGAAAGCAAAAATAATTGGATTACGAGTTTTAATTGCAATCATCGCTTTAAAAATAGTAGTTGATGTCGGGTTTGTTGTCGGTGTTACCCCACAAATTACACCTACTGGATCAGCTATTTCTATAATTTCTTTTTGTTTATCTTCACTAATGACACCTACAGTTTTATCATTTTTAATATTATTCCAAATGCTTTCTGAGGCAAACATATTTTTAATCGCTTTATCTTCATAAATACCACGTCCAGTTTCTTCAACAGCCATTTTAGCTAAAGGCATATGCTCATTTAGAGCTGCCATGGCCATTTGATGAACGATATGATCCACTTTTTCTTGGTCGAATGTTTTCATTTCTTTTAAGGCAACTTGTGCGTTAGCAACTAATTGGTCAATCTTGTCAGTAATCGTCTCTTCTACTACTACGTCAACTTTTTTATCTTTTGTTTTCAAAATAATACCCTCCAGAAAAATTCGTTATTTACTTCACAAACAAAATATACAACATATCGATCCTTTTGTAAACATCTTTTTGTGATTTTTTCCACTTTAACAAAATGAATACGTTTTCCGAAGCGCTTCGTTGTTTAAATAAGGTTTGTTTTAGAAATAAACATATTGAAATAACCTTATAAAAAGAAAGATATCCCTATGATTGATAAAAAAATCACATGGGTTTTATAAAAAAAGAAGAAAGCTTATTTGCTTTCTTCTGATTCTACTTGCTCTTCAATAACTTCAGTCGTGTCTTCTTCCACTACTGTGTCATCTGCAACATCTGTTGTCACTGTTTCTGTCACAACTTCTGCTACTGGGGTATCACTTGGTTTTACATTTTTAATAGCACCGCGTTCGAATTCTAAATAAACACCTTCACAATCAATTGTGACTGTTCCTTTATCTGTATCGATTTCATGGACAATACCGTATAATCCACCAATCGTGATGATTTCGCTTCCTGGTTTTACACTATCTAATAATTGTTGGCGTTGGTTTTGTTGTTTCTTTTGAGTACGATTCATAAAAAACATCATCCCACCTAAAACTAATAGTAGTGGTAAAAAATTTGCTAATCCTCCCATGCTTACACCTCACTTTTCTTATTCACAGATAACTGTAACAAATTTTTAACCAATTAACTATACTTATTTTAACAAAATTTAGAAATTCTTAGCATTTTCTTTATTAAAACCATATTCTTCGAAAAACGCTTCTCTAAATTCTAATAAATTGTCATCCATGATAGCTTGACGAACTTGTTTCATTAAATTTGTTAAGAAATATAAATTATGATATGACGTTAAACGAATACCAAATGTTTCATCACATTTAATCAAATGACGAACATAAGCACGAGAATAATTACGACAAGTGTAACAGTTACATTTCTCATCAAGAGGTCTGAAGTCACGGGCATACTTAGCATTTTTTACAACTAAACGACCTTGACTTGTCATACAAGTACCATTACGAGCAATACGTGTTGGCAAGACACAATCAAACATATCAACTCCTCTGATTACCCCATCAATTAAAGAATCAGCTGTCCCAACACCCATTAAATATCTTGGTTTATCATCAGGAATTAGAGGCGTTGTGTATTCTAGAACACGGTTCATCTCTTCTTTAGGCTCACCTACAGATAATCCACCAATTGAGTAACCTGGAAAGTCCATCCCAATTAATTCTTTCGCACTTTGCTCACGTAAGTCTTTGTATCCTGCTCCTTGAATAATACCAAATAAGCCTTGACGATCTGGATTTTTATGAGCTTTTAACCCACGCTCTGCCCAGCGTGATGTTCTTTCAATCGATTTTTTAACATAATCATGACTCTCTTCAAAAGGAGGACACTCATCAAAACTCATCATAATATCTGGTCCTAATTTATTTTGAATATTAATCGCTTTTTCTGGTGATAAGAACATTTTAGAGCCGTTTAAATGATTTCTAAAATGAACCCCTTCTTCTTCAATTTGACGCATATCTGAAAGTGACCAGACTTGGAATCCACCAGAATCTGTTAAGATACCACGGTCCCAATTCATGAATTTATGTAAGCCACCAGCCTCTTCTACAATATCCTCACCAGGACGTAACCATAGATGATAAGTATTACTTAAAATAATACCAGCATCCATCTCTTTCAATTCTTCTGGTGCAATAGTTTTAACTGTAGCAAGCGTTCCTACTGGCATAAACATAGGCGTTTGAAATGTTCCGTGAGGTGTAATAATTTCACCTAATCTAGCTCCTGTATGTTTTTCCTTTTTTATTAAACGATATTTAATCGCTGGTTCTGTCATTTTTTTATCTTCCTCTCT